>NZ_JBOZRT010000019.1:0-7791 GCF_050789165.1 Azospirillum sp. | reverse complement strand
CGCCCGACTCGGCCAGAACCTTCGTGATCGCCGCCGTCAGCGACGTCTTGCCGTGGTCGACGTGACCGATCGTGCCGATGTTGCAGTGCGGCTTGTTCCGCTCGAATTTGGCCTTGGCCATGGTGGGGTTCTCCTTGGTTTTATCCTAGCGGTCGATTCAAGCCATCTTCGCGCGGACTTCGTCGGCGATGGCCTGCGGCACCGGTTCGTAGTGGTCGAAGTGCATGCTGTACTGGGCACGCCCCTGGCTCATGGAGCGGAGCGTGTTCACATAACCGAACATGTTGGCCAATGGCACCATGGCGGTGATCGCCCGCGCGTTGCCGCGCTGGTCCATGCCGCCGATCTGGCCGCGGCGGCTGTTCAGGTCGCCGATGACGTCGCCCATGTAGTCCTCGGGCGTCAGCACCTCGACCTTCATGATCGGCTCCAGCAGGACCGGAGCCGCCTTGAGCACGCCTTCGCGGAAGGCGGCGCGCGCGGCGATCTCGAAGGCGAGCACCGACGAGTCCACCTCGTGGAAGGCGCCGTCCACCAGCTCGGCCTTGAAGTCGATGGTCGGGAAGCCGGCGATGACGCCCGCTTCCTTCGCCGACTCCAGGCCCTTCTGGACGCCGGGGACGAACTCGCGCGGCACGGCGCCGCCGACCACCTTGTTCTCGAACCTGAAGCCCTCGCCGCGCGGCAGCGGCGACAGCACCAGCTTGACGCGGGCGAACTGCCCGGTGCCGCCGGTCTGCTTCTTGTGGGTGTAATCGACCTCGGCGGTGCCGGTGATGGTCTCGCGGTACGCCACCTGCGGCGCGCCGACGTTGGCCTCCACCTTGAACTCGCGCTTCATGCGGTCGACGATGATCTCCAGGTGCAGTTCGCCCATGCCCTTGATGATGGTCTGGCCGCTCTCGTGGTCGACCGCCACGCGGAAGGACGGATCCTCCTGCGCCAGGCGGGCCAGGGCGACGCCCATCTTTTCCTGGTCGGCCTTCGACTTCGGCTCGACCGCCACCTCGATCACCGGCTCGGGGAACTCCATGCGCTCCAGCACGATGGGGTGCTGCGGGTCGCAGAGCGTGTCGCCGGTGGTGGTGGACTTCAGCGACGCGAAGGCGACGATGTCGCCGGCGTAGGCGTCCTTGATCTCCTCGCGGGAGTTGGCGTGCATCTGCAGCATGCGGCCGATGCGCTCGCGCTCGCCCTTCACCGCGTTCAGCACGTAGGAGCCGCTCTCCACCGTGCCGGAATAGATGCGCGCGAAGGTCAGCGAGCCGACGAACGGGTCGGTCATGATCTTGAACGCCAGCGCCGAGAACGGCGCCTTGTCGTCGGTGGCGCGCACCGCCGCGGCGCCGTCCAGCGTGTGGCCGCTCATGTGGTCGATGTCCAGCGGGCTGGGCAGGTAGTCGACCACGGCGTCCAGCATCGGCTGCACGCCCTTGTTCTTGAAGGCGGAGCCGCACAGCACGGGGACGAACTTGAAGCCGATGGTGCCCTTGCGGATCAGCGCCTTGAGCGTCGCGGCGTCCGGCGCCTCGCCCGTCTCCAGGTAGCGCTCAGTGGCGGCGTCGTCCACCTCGACCGCCAGCTCGACCAGGCGGTCGCGATAGGCGGCGGCCTGCTCCTTCAGGGCGTCGGGAATCTCGGTGTAATGGAACTCGGCGCCCAGCGTCTCGTCCTTCCAGACGATCGCACGGTTCTCGACCAGGTCGATGACGCCGACGAACTCGGACTCGGCACCGATGGGCAGCTGCAGCACCAGCGGCGTGGCGCCCAGGCGATCGACCATCATATCGACGCAGCGGAAGAAGTTCGCGCCGGTGCGGTCCATCTTGTTGACGAATCCCATGCGCGGCACGCGGTACTTGTCCGCCTGCCGCCACACGGTCTCTGATTGGGGCTCGACGCCGGCGACGGAGTCGAACACCGCCACCGCGCCATCAAGGACACGCAGGCTGCGCTCGACTTCAATGGTGAAGTCGACGTGGCCCGGCGTGTCGATGATGTTGATGCGGTGGTCTCGCCAGAAGCAGGTGGTCGCAGCGGAGGTGATCGTGATGCCCCGCTCCTGTTCCTGCTCCATCCAGTCCATGACCGCGGTGCCTTCGTGCACCTCACCGATTTTGTACGACTTACCGGTGTAGTACAGAATGCGTTCTGTGGTCGTGGTCTTACCGGCATCGATGTGCGCCATGATGCCGATGTTGCGGTAGCGGTCCAGGGGGTGGGAACGGGGCATGACGAGAGGGGCTCCGCCTCGAATCACCTTACCAGCGGTAGTGCGAGAACGCCTTGTTGGCCTCGGCCATGCGGTGCGTGTCCTCACGCTTCTTCACCGCGGTGCCGCGCTGGTTGGCAGCGTCCAGCAGCTCGCCCGACAGACGCTCGGTCATGGTGTTTTCCGAGCGGGCGCGGGCGGCGTTGATCAGCCAGCGGATGGCCAGGGCCTGGGCGCGGTCCGAACGGACCTCGACCGGAACCTGGTACGTGGCGCCGCCGACACGGCGGGAACGCACTTCCAGGTGAGGCTTCACGTTGCTCAGCGCATCGTGGAACACCTGCACCGGGTCAGCCTTGGCCTTGCCTTCGACGCGCTCCAGCGCGCCGTAGACGATCTGTTCGGCGACGGACTTCTTGCCATCGAACATCAGGCAGTTCATGAACTTGGTCAGGACGCGGTCGCCATACTTGGCGTCCGGCAGGACTTCACGCTTATCGGCGCGACGACGACGGGACATCGGGACTTCTCCTTACTTCGGACGCTTCGCGCCGTACTTCGAACGACGCTGCTTACGGTCCTTGACGCCCTGCGTATCGAGCGTGCCGCGAATGATGTGGTAGCGCACACCGGGAAGATCCTTGACGCGACCGCCGCGGATCATGACGACCGAGTGCTCCTGAAGGTTGTGGCCTTCACCCGGGATGTACGAGGTCACCTCGAAGCCGTTGGTCAGGCGCACGCGCGCGACCTTACGAAGGGCCGAGTTCGGCTTCTTCGGCGTCGTGGTATAGACGCGGGTGCACACGCCACGCTTCTGCGGGCAGGCCTCCAGCGCCGGGACCTTGTTGCGCGCGGCGAGCGGCTCGCGCGGCTTACGGATCAACTGGTTGATCGTCGGCATATCAGCCCTTCGATTCCTTACAAGTGTGTTTCGCCCAGCCGAAGCCGGACGATGCAAAAGCCCGTCATCGAAGCGTCTCCGCCTCGTTGCGGGCTGGTCGGTCGAACGCCGTCCGAAAAAGCTCGGGTGCGGCTATATCGAAATTCATGCAGGGCCGCGTTCAGGCGTACCTCCGCCTGCAGCCGGCCCTGGTCCGAAGTGGCCGGACTATATGGATGGGCTCTGCCCCCGTCAAGCGCGGATGTGACGGATTGCGGCCTGTGGTGGGCGGTCCCAGCCGCTCCGGCCGGAACCGCCCGACGGCGTCGGATCAGCGCTTGGCGGCCAGGGCCGGGCTGACGGTCGTTTCCGCACACAGGTTGCGGCCGCTGCACCCTACGCTGCGCGCGGGCAGCGTTCCCGGGAGCGTGGCCCCGACGCCCGGCTGGACGGCGGTTTGCGGCCAGAACGGGATGTAGTCGCGCCCCGGCTGCCCGAAGATGCTGCCGGCACCGGTGGCGCGGTGGATGCAGGGCGCCGGACCCTTGGCAAAGGTTTCCACGGTCGGGCATCCGACGGAGCGGGTGGAGGCGAAGTCGCCGGCCGACGCGGCGGCGGGCAGAACGATCGACAGGCCGACGAGCAGAAGCGGAACACGCATGGCACAGATCCTTTTCCGAGGGGGCTCCCGGTGCAAGCCGGGGCACTGATGCCCCAGTCTGTGCTCCGGGACCGGCAAGGGCTGTGAGCTGCGCCATACGTTCCCGGCCCAGGCGGCCTACGCGCGCTCCAACGCAGCGACAGCGGCGCGCACGGCGGCGGCGCGGCTTTCCAGCATCGGTGCCATGCATGCCCGCATGGCGTCGGTCTCCGCCGCCCCCGCGCGCTCCGGTGAGCCGGCATCGTAGGGCGGGTGCGGGTCGTACTCGATGGAGAGCTGGATGCCCTTTGCCACCGGATCGCCGAGCAGCGAGCCGACGATGCGCAGGGCGATGTCAATGCCGGCGGTGACTCCGCCTCCGGTGAACAGAGCGCCGTCGATGACCACGCGCTCGGCCACCGGAATGGCGCCGAACGGCTCCAGGAAGCCCCGCGACGCCCAGTGCGTGCCGGCCCGTCGTCCTTTCAGCAACCCGGCGGCCCCGAGCACCAGCGCGCCGGTGCACACCGAGGCAAGATGCCGGGTGCGCCGGGCCCGCTCACGCAGGAAGGCCAGCGTCTCGGCATCGCCCATCTGCTCGTTGACGCCGACGCCGCCGGGGACCAGCAGCAAGTCGAGGTCCGGGCAGTCGGCGAAGGTGGTGGTCGGGAGAATGCGCATCCCCGTGTCGGCGGCCACCGGGTCGAGCGTCTTCCAGATCAGGTGCACCTTGGCGCCGGGCACGCGGGCCAGCACCTCGTAGGGGCCGGTCAGGTCGAGTTGGGTCAGGCCGGGGAAGAGCAGCAGGCCGAAGGTGGGGGCGTGGGCGTCCATGGGCTCGTCCTCGGTCGGGTGCGGCGCGTGTGCGCCGGCCCCTTACCCTACCCCTCCCCCACGGCCCCGGGGAGGGGATAAAGGGTCATAAAGAAAAAGGGCGCGTCCCGCAGGACGCGCCCCCTTCCCTACCCTATGACCTGACGCGTCAGGCCGCCGTGCTCTCGCCCGGGTGCGGGAGAGCCGGAGCCTCCTCGCCGCCCTCGGCGACCGCCGCGGCACGATCGCGCTCGGCGGCGATCTGCTTAAGGCGGTTGACGACGGAGCCCGTGCCGGCCGGGATGAGACGGCCGACGATGACGTTCTCCTTGAGGCCCTCCAGGTTGTCGACCTTGCCGCCGACGGCCGCTTCCGTGAGGACGCGGGTGGTCTCCTGGAACGACGCCGCCGAGATGAACGAGCGGGTCTGCAGCGACGCCTTGGTGATGCCCTGCAGAACCGGCTTGCCGTCCGCGGGCTTGAGGCCCTCGGCGATGGTCTTCTCGTTCTCCTCGTCGTACTCCTGCCGATCGACCTGCTCGCCCACCAGGAAGGTGGTCTCGCCGGCGTCGGTGATCTCGACCTTCTGCAGCATCTGGCGGACGATCACCTCGATGTGCTTGTCGTTGATCTTCACGCCCTGCAGTCGGTAGACCTCCTGGATCTCGTTGATGAGGTAGTTGGCCAAGGCCTCCACGCCCATCACCGACAGGATGTCGTGCGGAACCGGATTGCCGTCCATCAGCAGGTCGCCCCGCTGGACGTAGTCGCCCTCCTGCACCGAGATGTGCTTGCCCTTCGGGATCAGGTACTCGCGCTCGTCGCCGGTCTCGTCGTTGCGGACGACGATGCGGCGCTTCGTCTTGTAGTCCTTGCCGAACTCGACGCGGCCGTCGAGGTCCGAGATGATCGCGAAGTCCTTCGGACGGCGCGCCTCGAACAGCTCGGCCACGCGCGGCAGACCGCCCGTGATGTCGCGGGTCTTGGAGGACTCGCGGGGGATACGGGCCAGCACGTCACCGGCCTTCACGTGGGCGCCGTTCTCGATCGAGAGGATGGCGTCAACGGAGAGGAAGTAGCGCGCCTCCAGGCCGTTCGGCAGCGTGATGACGTCGCCCTTCTCGTCGCGCAGCACGATGCGCGGCTTAAGGTCGGCGCCGCGCGGCTGCTGACGCCAGTCCACGACCACCTTGGCGCTGATGCCGGTCGCCTCGTCCATCACCTCGCGCATGGAGATACCCTCCACGAGGTCGGTGTAGTGCGCCGTGCCCTCGCGCTCGGTGATGATCGGCAGGGTGTACGGATCCCACTCGGCCAGCTTCTGGCCGCGCGTGACCTTGACGCCCTCGTCGGCCAGCAGCTTGGCGCCGTACGGAACGCGGTGGCGCGCCCGCTCGCGGCCCTGCTCGTCGAGCAGGATCACCTCGCAGTTGCGGCCCATCACGACCGGGATGCTGGCGGAGTTGATGACCACGTTGCGGTTGTTGATCCGCACCGTGGCGTCGAACGCCGCCTCGACCTGGCTCTGCTCCGCACCGCGCTGCGCCGCACCGCCGATGTGGAACGTGCGCATGGTCAGCTGCGTGCCCGGCTCGCCGATCGACTGCGCCGCGATGACGCCGACCGCCTCGCCGGTGTTCACCAGCGTGCCGCGGGCCAGATCGCGGCCGTAGCACTTGGCGCACACGCCGTCCCTGGTCTCGCAGGTCAGGACCGACCGGATCTTGATGCTGTCGATGCCCGAACGGTCGATGCGGTCGACGGTGGCCTCCTCGATCAGGCCGCCGTTCTCGATGATCATCTCGCCGTTCAGCGGATCGACCACGTCGCCGACCGCGGTGCGGCCGAGGATGCGGTCGGCCAGCGGGCTGATGACCTCGCCGCCGTCGATCACCGCCTTGACGGTGATGCCCTGCTGCGTGCCGCAATCGCGCTCGACGATGATGGCGTCCTGCGCGACGTCGACCAGACGGCGCGTCAGGTAACCGGAGTTCGCCGTCTTCAGCGCGGTGTCGGCCAGACCCTTGCGGGCGCCGTGCGTGGAGTTGAAGTACTCCAGCACCGTCAGGCCTTCCTTGAAGTTCGAGATGATCGGCGTCTCGATGATCTCGCCCGACGGCTTGGCCATCAGGCCGCGCATGCCGGCCAGCTGGCGGATCTGCGCGGCGGAACCACGGGCGCCGGAGTGGGCCATCATGTACACCGAGTTGACGGGCTTGCCCGGCGCGGTGTCGGAGATGGCCTTCATCATCTCGGTCGCCACCTTCTCGGTGGTGTCCGACCAGACGTCGACGACCTTGTTGTACTTCTCGCCCTGGGTGATCAGGCCGTCGAGGTACTGCTGCTCGTACTCCTTGACGCGCTCCTTGGCCTCGTTGACCAGCTTCTCCTTGGCGACCGGGATGACCATGTCGTCCTTGCCGAACGAGATGCCGGCGCGGCAGGCGTGGCTGAAGCCCAGCTTCATCAGGCGATCGGCGAAGATCACCGTCTCCTTCTGGCCGCCGTGGCGGTAGACGGCGTCGATGACGTTGCCGACGTCCTTCTTGGTCAGCAGGCGGTTGATCAGGCTGAACGGCACGTTCGGGTGCCGCGGCAGGATCTCCGACAGCAGCATGCGGCCCGGCGTCGTCTCGACGATGGTGGTCGTCACCTCGCCGGTGTCGTCCACGCCGGTGTAGCGGCACTTGACCTTGGCGTGCAGCGTCACCGCCTTGGCGTCGAGGGCCTGCTGCACCTCGCCGACGTCGGCGAACACCATGCCCTCGCCCTTCTCACCCGGACGCTCCATGGTGATGTAGTAGAGGCCGAGCACGATGTCCTGCGACGGCACGATGATCGGCTTGCCGTTGGCGGGCGACAGGATGTTGTTGGTCGACATCATCAGCACGCGCGCTTCCAGCTGCGCCTCAAGCGACAGCGGGACGTGCACGGCCATCTGGTCGCCGTCGAAGTCGGCGTTGAAGGCGGTGCAGACCAACGGGTGCAGCTGAATCGCCTTGCCCTCGATCAGCGTCGGCTCGAACGCCTGGATGCCGAGGCGGTGCAGCGTCGGCGCCCGGTTCAGCATGACCGGGTGCTCGCGGATGACCTCCTCAAGGATGTCCCACACCTCGGGACGCTCCTTCTCCACCATGCGCTTGGCCGCCTTGATGGTGGAGGCCAGGCCGTACAGCTCCAGCTTGGCGTAGATGAAGGGCTTGAACAGCTCCAGCGCCATCTTCTTCGGCAGGCCGCACTGGT
>NZ_JBOZRT010000018.1:0-16924 GCF_050789165.1 Azospirillum sp. | reverse complement strand
TGGCCGCTACCTGCGGGTGAACCCGTCGCTGGCGCGGATCTACGGCTACGACTCGGTGGACGCGCTGATCGGGAACCTGACCGACATCGCCGGGCAGCTGTACGTCGATCCCGGCCGGCGCGAAGCGTTCGCCGCGCTGATGGACAGCCAGGGGGTGGTGCAGAACTTCGAGGCGCGGGTGTTCCGCCGCGACGGCTCGATCATCTGGATCTCGGAGAACGCACGCTGCGTGCGCGACGCGGCGGGCTCCATC
This sequence comes from Azospirillum sp., assembly GCF_050789165.1. Taxonomy (NCBI): domain Bacteria; kingdom Pseudomonadati; phylum Pseudomonadota; class Alphaproteobacteria; order Rhodospirillales; family Azospirillaceae; genus Azospirillum; species Azospirillum sp. The sequence goes on along the minus strand of NZ_JBOZRT010000018.1, from coordinate 16,671 downwards.
CGCTTCTACGAAGGCACCGTCCAGGACATCACCGAACGCAAGCAGCACGAGGAGAAGATCCGCCTGCTGGCCACCGTGTTCGCCAGCGTCGCCGACGGCATCCTGATCGCCGATCCGGACCTCGTCGTGCAGGCGGCCAACCCCGCCTACATCGCCATGACCGCCTTCGAGATGGAGGAGCTGGTCGGCCAGCCGCTGACGCTGTTCCACCACGGCGCGCACGAGCGCAGCTTCATCGCCGGCATCTGGGACGCCGCGGCCAAGACCGGACGCTGGCAGGGCGAGGTGACCAGCTTCCGCCGCAACGGCGAGAGTTTCGCGGCGTCGCTCGCCGTCACCGCGGTGCGGGCGCCGAGCGGCGTGCTGGAGCACTATGTGCTGACCATCGCCGACATCAGCCAGCGCAAGTACCAGGAGCACCAGATCCGCTATCAGGCGAGCTTCGACCGCCTGACCGACCTGCCGAACCGCTGGCTGGTCTGCGAGCGGCTGGAGGACGCCATCGCGCGCGCCCAGCGGGCGCAGACCAAGGTTGCGGTCACCTTCATCGACCTCAACCGCTTCAAGCAGGTCAACGACACCCTTGGCCATCAGGCCGGCGACGAGCTGCTGAAGCTGGTGGCGCGGCGGCTGCGCAACTGCACGCGTGTCGCCGACACGGTGGGCCGCCTGGGCGGCGACGAGTTCCTGGTGGTGGCGCCGGACGCCGCCGACCGGCAGGCCGGCGCCCGGCTGGCCGAGAAGATCCTGTACTCCATGAGCGAGCCGTTCCTGGTGCACGGGCAGGAGATCTACTGCGGCGGCGCCATCGGCATCGCCTTCTTCCCCGACGACGGCGACACGGCGGACCAGCTGCTGCGCAACGCCGACCTCGCCATGTACCACGCCAAGCGCAACCCGGAGCACGCCTTCGCCTTCTACGACCAGGGCATGCGGGAGCAGACCGGCTTCCACCTGGGGATGGAGGCGGACCTGCGCCGCGCCATCAATCACGGCGAGTTCGAGCTGGTCTACCAGCCCAAGGTCGACATTGAGGAGCGCCGCATCGTCGGCGCCGAGGCGCTGATCCGCTGGCGCCACCCGACGCGCGGCACCGTGTCGCCTGCCGAGTTCATCCCGTTCGCCGAGGACACCGGGATGATCTGGGAGATCGGCGCCTGGACGCTGTACTCGGCCGCGCAGTCGCTGGCGGGGTGGATCGGCCAGGGGCTGAACGTCGGCGTGGTGTCGGTGAACCTGTCGCCGCGGCAGTTCCAGGACGCGCGGCTGGTCGGCTTCGTGCGCTCGGTCATCGAATCGGCGGGCATCCCGCCGGAAAGGCTGGAGCTGGAGCTGACCGAAGGCGCCATGATCGGCGACATCGAGAAGGCGGTGGCGATTCTCAATGGGCTGAAGGACATCGGCGTCAAGCTGTCGATCGACGATTTCGGCACCGGGTACTCGTCGCTGGCCTACCTGAAACGCTTCCCCATCGACACGCTGAAGATCGACCGCAGCTTCGTGCGCGACATCGTGAAGTCGAGCACCGACCCGGCCATCGTCGGCACCATCGTGAACCTCGCGGACTCCCTGGGCTTCGCAACGATCGCCGAGGGCGTGGAGACGAATGAACAGGCCGAGATGCTGAAGCAGCAGCGCTGCCACCAGATCCAGGGCTATCTCATCAGCCGGCCGCTGGCGGTCGAGGCGTTCGAGACGTTCGTGCGGGAGACGACGGGGGAATAAGTTACCCCTCTCCCGCCCCGGGAGAGGGAACTGGCGCTTCCCCATGGAAGGCGTACCGCCCGCCGCCCGCCGCCTTGCAGCGGTACAGCGCCTCGTCGGCGTCGCGCAGCAGCAGGTCGGGGGTGCCGCCGCACTCGTTGCCCAGCGCAATGCCGATGCTCACCCCGATGGTCAGCGTCCGGCCGTCCACCTCGTAGGGCTCGGACAGCGCGGCGATGATCTTCGCGGCCAGCGTCGCCGCGTCCTCGGGCGAGGAAACATCGAGCTGCAGGATGGCGAACTCGTCGCCGCCGACCCGCGCCACCACGTCGCTGCGCCGGGTGATCGCCTGCAGGCGCTTCGCCACCTGCTTCAGCACCGCGTCGCCCATGCTGTGGCCGTGCGTGTCGTTCACCGGCTTGAAGCGGTCGAGGTCGAGCATGTGCAGCGCCAGCCCACCGCCACTGGGCGCACCGGTGCGTTGCGGCAGCAGCGCCACCGCGCCGGACAGGCGGTGCACCAGCATCTCGCGGTTGGCCAGTTCGGTCAGGTAGTCGTGGAAGGCCTTGTGCCGGTACTCCTCGGCGTTGAGCTCGTCGGAGATGTCCTGCAGCACGCCGCGCAGCACCAGCCCGCTGCCGCGCTCGCGCGGGTCGGCGCGCAGCATGAGGCGGGCGGTCCAGCGGCGGCCGTCCGGGCGCTCCATCCGCACCACCTCGCCGACCAACTGGCCGGGCGCCCGCCGCGCCTCGTCGAGCGCGGCGGAGAAGGCGCCGCGGTCGCCCTCCACCACCAGATGGCGCAGATGCGCCATGGTGTGCGGCGCCGCGCTGTCGCCGCCGGTGAGCACGCCGGCGTTGCCGTCGAAGCCCAGCGCGTCGGCGTCGATGTCCCATTCGAAGCCGGTGGAGCGGGTGATGCGCTGGATGCGCGCCAGCCAACCGGCGCGATGGCGCAGCGCCGCCACCTCCTGCTTCTGCTGGATCAGCAGCCACAGGTCGGCGGCGAAGGCGGTCAGCGCCGCCACGTCGTCGTCGGTGTAGTCGGTCGGCTTGTTGCCGACGCCGACGATGAAGCGGACCAGCGGCCCCTCCACCAACGGCACGTTCATGTGCCGCACCAGGCGGACGTGCCCGTCCGGCAGGCCGCGCTTGTGCTCCAGCGCCTCGTAGTCGTTGTGCACCACGGGTGCCCGGGTGCGCAGGCAGTCCACCCACACGCCGGCCTTCGACACCGGGTAGTGGCGGTCGGTCCACGCGGCGCAGACCGCCCGGGTCGCGGCCGACCAGGTGACCAGCTCCAGCGTCTCCTGGTCGTCGTTGACGAAGTGGAAGTAGCCGATGGCGCTGCCGGTCAGGCCGACCGCCAGCTCCAGTCCGTGCTGGATCGCGTCGTTGACGCCGAGCGCGGCGGAGCCCCGCCACAACTCGGCAAGGGCGCGGGACAGCGAGGCGTCGATTGCCCGGTCCATGCGCGGCACTCCTGCCTATCAGGAAATAATCATACATCGTTCCGGTGCGAATGAACACGACGGCGGCGTGCGCCCTTCCGTCGCAAGCCGCCGCCCTCTCGACTCTTCCGCCGCCATCCGCCAAGTTAGCCGCCCAAGGGAGAGGGACACATGACCGACCAGACCGCCGTAGAGACGCCCGTTGCCGACGCCCCCGCGAGGGAGCCGCTGTATCTGGTGGACGGGTCGGGGTTCATCTTCCGCGCCTTCCACGCCATCCCGATCCTCACCCGGCCGGACGGCACGCCGGTGAACGCGGTGATGGGCTTCGCCAACATGCTGACCAAGCTGCTGGCCGACCTGCACGCCCAGGCCGTGGCGGTGGTGTTCGATTCCAAGCGCGAGACCTTCCGCTCCGAGATCTACCCCGACTACAAGGCGCACCGCCCGGAGCCGCCGGAGGAGCTGAAGCCGCAGTTCGCGCTGATCCGCGAGGCGACCGACGCCTTCTGCCTGCCCTGCCTGGAACTGGAGGGCTTCGAGGCCGACGACCTGATCGCCACCTACGCGCGCCTCGCCGTCGAGGCCGGGCGCGAGGTGACCATCGTCTCCTCCGACAAGGACCTGATGCAGCTGGTGCGCCCCGGCGTGCGCATGCTCGACCCGCTGAAGAACCGGATGATCGGGCCGGACGAGGTGTTCGAGAAGTTCGGCGTGACGCCCGACAAGGTGGTGGACGTGCAGGCGCTGGCCGGCGATAGCGTCGACAACGTGCCGGGCGTGCCGGGCATCGGCGTCAAGACCGCCGCCCAGCTGATCACCGAGTACGGCGATCTGGAGACGCTGCTGGAGCGCGCCGGCGAGATCAAGCAGCCGGCGCGGCGCCAGAAGCTGATCGACAACGCCGACTTGGCGCGCGTCTCCAAGCGCCTGGTGATGCTCGACCAGAACGTGCCGGTGCCGAAGCCCATCGAGGAGCTGAAGGTCCGCGAGCCCGACCACAACAAGCTGCTGACCTTCCTGCGGGCGCAGGGGTTCCGCAGCGTCGTCACGCGGCTGGAGAACGAGATCGCCAAGGACGGGACGGTGGCGGACGGCGCGCACGTGGGCAAGGGCGATGCCCCCTCCCCATCCCTCCCCCGCTCCGCGGTGGAGGGGGCCGGCGGCGGAGTTCCCTCCACCGCCGAAGGCGGGGGAGGGTTAGGGAGGGGGCAGGACGCCCCGCGCACCCGCACCCACACCCTCGGCACCGTTGTCCAGCGCTACGAACTCGTCCAGGATCTGGACGCCCTCGCCGTCTGGATCGACCGCGCCCGCGAGGGCGGCGTCATCGCCGTGGACACCGAGACCGACGGCCTCACCCCGGCCACCGCCAACCTCGTCGGCATCTCGCTGAGCACCGCGCCGGGGCTGGCCTGCTACATCCCGGTCGGCCACCGCTCCGGCGACAGCGCGGCGGGCGAGCTGGCGCTGGGCGGCGACGGGCCGAAGCAGCTGAAGCCCGAGCAGGCGACCACCGCGCTGAAGGCGGTGCTGGAAGACCCGGCGATCCTCAAGATCGGCCACAACTTCAAGTTCGACCACCAGCTGTTCGCGCGCTACGGCGTGCGCGTCACGCCGACCGACGACACCATGCTGATGTCCTACGCGCTGGAGGGCGGCGCCCACGGCCACGGCATGGACGAGCTGGCCGAGCTGCACCTCGCCCACACCACCATCAAGTACGCGGACGTCTGCGGCACCGGAAAGACCAAGATCACCTTCGACCGTGTGGAGCTGGACAAGGCCCGCGACTACGCCGCCGAGGACGCCGACATCACGCTGCGGCTGTGGCACGTGCTGAAGCCGATGCTGGTCGACCACCACATGGTCACGGTGTACGAGACGCTGGAGCGCCCGCTCACCCCCATCGTCGCCGACATGGAGCGCGCCGGCGTGCGCATCGACCGCGCCGAGCTGCGCCGCCTGTCGCAGGACTTCGCCGAGCGGCTGGTGCAGCTGGAGGCGGAGGTGCACAAGCTGGCCCCGCGCCCGTTCAACGTCGGCTCGCCCAAGCAGCTGGGCGAGATCCTGTTCGACGATTTGAGCCTGCCCGGCGGCAAGAAGGGCAAGACCGGCGCCTACTCCACCGACTCCAGCGTGCTGGAGGGGCTGGCCGAACAGGGCCACGACATCGCCCAGCGCGTGCTCGACTGGCGCCAGCTGGCCAAGCTGAAGAGCACCTATACCGACGCCCTGCAGGAGCAGGCGGACGCGCACGACCGCATCCACACCAGCTTCTCCATGGCGCTGACCAACACCGGCCGGCTGTCCTCGACCGACCCCAACCTGCAGAACATCCCGATCCGCAACGAGGAGGGCCGCAAGATCCGCCGCGCCTTCGTCGCCGAGCCGGGCTGCAAGCTGGTGTCGGTGGACTATTCCCAAATTGAACTGCGGCTGGTCGCCGAAATGGCCGGCATCGAGGCGCTGAAGACCGCCTTCCGCGAGGGCATCGACGTGCACGCCATGACCGCCAGCCAGGTGTTCGGCGTGCCGCTCGACCAGATGACGGCGGACATCCGCCGCAAGGCGAAGACCATCAACTTCGGCATCATCTACGGCATCTCGGGCTTCGGGTTGGGCCGCCAGCTCGGCATCATGCCGGGCGAGGCGAACGCCTTCATCAAGACCTACCTGGAACGCTTCCACGAGCTGAAGGACTGGATGGAGGCGACCAAGGCGTTCGCCCGCCAGCACGGCCACGTCTGCACGCTGTTCGGCCGCAAGTGCTTCATCCCGGGCATCCACGACAAGAACGCCGCCCGCCGCGCCTTCGCCGAGCGGCAGGCGATCAACGCGCCGATCCAGGGCACCGCGGCCGACATCATGAAGCGCGCCATGACGCGGGTTCCCGCGGCGCTGGAGGCGGCCGGCTCGAAGGCGCGGATGCTGCTCCAGGTGCACGACGAACTGCTGTTCGAGGTGCCGGAGGACGGCGCCGAGGAGACGGCGGCGATCGTCCGGCGGGTCATGGAGGGCGCTGCCAGCCTCGGCGTGCCGCTGGTCGCCGAGGCGGGGATCGGCCACTCCTGGGCGGAGGCGCATTGAGGGGGGCATGACACCCAGGGTCCCGGCGGCGCGCACGGCCATGACCGGGCTGGTGCCCGCCACCGGGCGCTCTGGACAGGGCACCCGACGCCGCCGGGCAGCACGAACGAACGCACCACAACAGGACAGCGGAGCAAATCCGTGGCGGATGCTGACGATCCGAAGCCGCAACCGTTCTATCACGGCACCAGGGCCGACCTGAAGCCGGGGGATCTGATCAAGCCCGGCTACAGCTCCAACTACGGCGAGAGGAAGAGTGCGGCCTACGTCTATCTGACGGCCACACTGGACGCGGCCACCTGGGGGGCCGAACTGGCCCTCGGCGAAGGGCCCGGCAGGATCTACGTGGTGGAACCGACCGGCCCGTTCGAAGACGACCCCAATCTCACGGACAAGAAGTACCCGGGCAACCCGACGAAGTCATACCGCTCGCGGGATCCGCTTCGGGTCACGGGCGAGGTCGCGGATTGGCAGGGGCATCCCTCTGAGGCTCTCAAAGCCATGAGGGACCACCTTGAGCGACTCAAGCAACTGGGTGTCGAGGCAATCGAGGACTGAGCCGCGCCTCGACGGGGCCGTGCCGCCCGCCCGCTGACGGCTACCGCCCCGACACCATCCACGGCCGCCGCTGCGCCACGAAGATGGCCGGGCGCTCCTGGATGTCGGTGACCACGAAGTCCAGCGCGATCCGCCCGCCCGGCGGCACGTCGCCGACGCTGAAGGCGATGCTGTCCAACGGCTTCTGCACCACCCGCGCCACCCGGAACAGGTCGGCGTGGGCGTAGCGCTGGAAGGCGCTGCCCTCGCCGAAGCTCAGGCCGTCGTCCTGGGTGCTCGCCTGCCCCAGCGGCTGCTGGAGTTCCACGTCGTAACCGGTCCACACGCTGTCGGTGCGGTTGATCACCACCTTGCGCAGCGCGTAGCCGAAGGGGTGGTCGCTGCCGATGCGGTTGTGCGCCAGCCGGCCCGGCCATGCCTCCAGCGAGCCGCGGATGGTCAGGACGGTCTGCTCCGGCGCGGTGACCTCCTCGACCACCACGAACGGGTCTTCCGGCGTGCCGCTGCCGGAGGCGGACAGCAGGCGAAAGCCGCCCAGCTCGTCGCTGAAGGTCAGCCCGGCGAGGGTGACGCTGTCGGCCCACGCCGACGCACTCCCCATCATCAGGACGAATACGAAGACGCGGACCGCCGCCATGCCGCCCCCTTGTCCCAGAGAACCGGTTGGTCAAAGCCAAACATCGGTGCTGGAACAAGGGGTTGACATGACACTTTGGAGGTAGGCTCAGTCCAGGAAGATATCCGGCGCCAGTTCGGCTCCCGGCGTCACCGCGTAGACGTCGAGGTCGGTGACGCCCGCCTCGCGCAGCACCTCGTCGTCGATGAAGAAGTTGCCGGTGCAGGTCCGGGCGTCGCGGGTCAGGATGGCGTGCGCGGCGTCGGCGAGGATCTCCGGCTTGCGGCAGTTGTCGAACTCCGCCGCGCCCTTCAGCATGGCGATGGCCGCGGTGCCGATGATGGTGCGCGGCCACAGCGAGTTGACGGCGACCCGCCCCTTGAACTCCGCCGCCATGCCCAGCGTGCACAGGCTCATGGCGTACTTGGCGATGGTGTAGGCGGTGTGGTGCTTGAACCAGCGCGGGTTCAGGTTGAGCGGCGGCGACAGCGTCAGGATGTGCGGGTTCTCCGCCTTCAGGAGGTGCGGGATCGCCGCCTGCGAGCACACGAAGGTGCCGCGGCCGTTGACGCCCATCATCAGGTCCCAGCGCTTGGGCGGCGTCTCCAGCGTGCCGGTCAGGCTGATGGCGCTGGCGTTGTTGACCAGGACGTCGAGGCCGCCGAACGCCTCCACCGTCTGCCCGATCGCGGCGGCCACCTGCGCCTCGTCGCGGATGTCGCACTGGATGGCCAGCGCCTTGCCGCCCGCCGCCTCGATCTCGGCGGCGGCCGTGTGGATGGTGCCGTCCAGCTTCGGGTGCGGCTCGGTGGTCTTGGCGGCGATGGCGACGTTGGCGCCGTCGCGCGCGGCGCGCAGCGCGATGGCCTTGCCGATGCCGCGGCTGGCCCCGGTGATGAACAGAGTCTTGCCCTTCAGCGTCCCGGCCGAGGTCATGTCCCTTCTCCTCCCTGCGATGTCGTTAGTTGACGTTAACGTCAACCATAGCAGCCCGCCGCGCCACCGTCCAGACGCAGGATGACGCAAATTGGCAGGCGAACATGCTGGTCATCTCATGAATATCGGGCCTACACTTCCGGTATAGGAACAGTGGTGGAGACACTCTTGCGGCTCGCCGTGCGGCTGTTGATCGCGTTGTGCCTGCTGTCGGCGCCCGCCCACGCCGCCGACCCGGTGCCCGGGCTGGTCTATGCGGTGGGGCAGAAGTTCGACAAGAGCTTCAACGAGGGCGCCTTCGCCGGGGCCGAACGCTTCAAGGCGGCGACCGGCGTCCCCTACCTGGAGTTCCTGCCGCAGAGCACCGCGCAGTTCGAGCAGGCGGTGCAGGCGCTGATCCGCCGCGGCGCCACCGACGTGGTGGTGGTCGGCTTCTACTACGCCGCGCCGCTGGCCGCGCTGGCGCCGAAGCACCCGAAGGTGCGCTTCACCATCGTCGATGCGGTGGTGCAGGCGCCCAACGTCCGCTCCATCACCTTCAAGGAGCAGGAGGGCTCCTTCCTCGCCGGGGTGATGGCGGCGCTGGCGTCGAAGACGGGGACGGTGGGCTTCGTCGGCGCGCTCGACATCCCGCTGATCCGCAAGTTCATCGCCGGCTACGGCCAGGGGGCGAAGCACGCGCGGCCGGACGCGCGGCTGCTGGTGAACTTCGTCGGCACCACGCCGGCCGCCTTCAACGACCCGACCACCGGCGCGGAGATCGCGCGCAGCCAGTTCCAGCGCGGCGCCGACGTGGTGTTCGCCGGGGCCGGCGTCTCCAACTTCGGCGTGTTCAGCGCGGCGCACGACGAGGGCAAGCTCGCCATCGGCGTCGACAGCAACCAGAACCACCTCTACCCCGGCACCATGCTGACCTCCATGCTGAAGCGCACCGACCGCGCGGTCGAGCAGGCGTTCCAGGCCGGCCGCGACGGCGGCTGGGCGCCGGGCGTTGTGGCGCTGGGCCTCGCCGAGGACGGCGTGGACGTGGCGGTGGACGAGCACAACCGCCCGCTCCTCACCCCCGCCATGCTGGAGGCGGTGGAGGCGGCGCGGCGCGCCATCGTGTCCGGCACGCTGCGGGTGGAGGGAGGCGGGCCATGAGCCCGGCCCAGCCCTCAATCCAGACCGACACGCTGATCGACCGGATCCCGGTGATCGTGCTGACCGTCGGGCCGGACTGGCGCATCCTCTCGGCCAACCGGGCGGCGGAAGGGCTGTTCGGCCGGCCGGCCGCGGAGCTGCCCGGCCGCGCGCTGTGGGACGAGGCGAGCGATCTGGCGAGTTGGTTCCACCGCCCGCTCGCCCGCGTGCGGCGTTGCGGCCGGGTGGAGCGCTTCCTGGGGTTCTATCCGCCGCTCGACCGCTGGTACCGGGTGATCGCCTTCCCGCTCGAGGGCGGCGGCGTCGGCGTGCACATGGCCGACGTCACCGGGGCGCGCGCCGAGGTCGCCCACCTGCGCGAGAGCGAGGAGCGGCTGAATGCCATGGTGGAGAACGCGGTGGACGCGATCATCACCATCGACGACCGCGGCCTCGTGCAGGCGGTCAACCCCGCCTGCCTGCGGATGTTCGGCTACACCGCGGAGGAGATGCTGGGCCGCAACATCCACCTGCTGATGCCCTCCCACCACGCCGTCCACCACGACGAGCTGATGCGGGCCAGCCGGCGGTCGGAGCAGGTCAACGTGGTCGGCCGCTCGCGCGAGCTGGTGGCGCGGCACAAGGACGGCTCGGAAGTGCTGATCGAGATGGGCATCAGCGAGGTCCGGGTGAACAACCGCTGCTTCTACACCGGCGTCATCCGCGACATCACCGAGCGCAAGCGCGCCCAGCAGGCGCTGGTGGACGCCAACGTGTACCTGGAGCAGCGCGTCGCCGAGCGCACCGCCGAGGTCGAGGCCGCCCGCCGCAAGGCCGAGGAGGCGGCGCGCGCCAAGGCCGACTTCCTGGCCACCATGAGCCACGAGATCCGCACGCCGATGAACGGCATCCTCGGCATGGTGCGGCTGCTGCTGGACAGCGCGCTGGACGCCGAGCAGCGCGACCACGCGCAGACCGTGCTGTATTCCGGCGAGGCGCTGCTGACCATCCTCAACGACATCCTCGACATGTCGAAGCTGGAAGCCGGCCGGCTGGAGCTGGAGAGCGTCGACCTCGACCTCACGCGCCTGGTCGGCAGCGTGGCGGCGCTGATGTCGTCGCGCGCGGCGGAGAAGGGCCTGACGCTGGACACACGCGTGGCGCCGGGCACCCGGCGCTTCGTGCGCGGCGACCCGACGCGGCTGCGGCAGGTGCTGCTCAACCTCGTCTCCAACGCCGTCAAGTTCACCGAGCGCGGCGGCGTGACCATCGCGGTGGACGACGCCCCGGCCGAAACCGAAAGCCGCGGCGTCCGCTTCACCGTCACCGACACCGGCATCGGCGTGCCGGACGCGGTGCGCCCGCACCTGTTCACCGAGTTCTTCCAGGGCGACAGCTCGATCACCCGGCGCTTCGGCGGCACCGGGCTGGGGCTGGCCATCTGCAGGCGCATCGTCGGCCTGATGGGCGGGGAGATCGGCGTCGACAGCCGGCCGGGCGGCGGCAGCGCCTTCTGGTTCACCGTGCCGCTGGAGGCCGCCGCGGCGCCCGGCGCCGCCGACGCGCCGGAGCCGGTTGCCGTCCGCCTGCGCCCGCTGCGCGTGCTGCTGGCCGAGGACAACCCGGTGAACCGCAAGGTGGCGGTGGCGCTGCTGACCCGGCAGGGGCACGCGGTGACGGTGGCGGGCGACGGCGCCGAGGCGCTCGACCGCGTGCGCGGCGAGCGCTTCGACGTGGTGCTGATGGACATGCAGATGCCGCGCATGGACGGGCTGGAGGCGGCGCGGCGCATCCGCACCCTGCCCGGCACGCGCGGCGCGGTCCCCATCGTGGCGCTGACCGCCAACGCGCTGGCCGGCGACGCCGAGCGCTGCCTGGCGGCGGGCATGAACGACTACGTGCCCAAACCCGTCGTGCCGGAAGCGTTGGCCGCCGCGCTCGCCCGCCAGTGCGGCACCCGCGTCGAGGCCGGCGCCGGCACGGCGGTGGCGGAGGCGGACGGCGACGCACTGCTCGACCCGCAGCCGTTGCGGGCGCTGAGCGCGGTGCTGGGCGAGGACGAGCTGCGCCAGCTGGTGCAGGAGTTCATCGCCGACGCCACCGCCAAGGCCGCGGCGATCGGCGACGGGTCGGACCTCGCGGCGACGCGGGCGGCGGTGCACGACCTGAAGTCCACCGCCTCGACCCTCGGCCTGCTCGGCCTGCGCCGCCTGTCCGAAGCCATCGAGCAGGCCTGCCTGGAAACCCGCACCGTCGAGGCGCAGGCGCTCAGCGCCACCCTGCCCGACCGCTTGGCGCGCTCGCTGGAGGCGCTGCACCACGCGTTCCCGGAGACGGCGGAGGCGGTGGGGGCAAGGCCCCTTCCCTGACCCTCCCCCGCTTCGCGGTGGAGGGAACTCCGCCACTCTACCCCCTCCGCCGCGAAGCGGGGGAGGGTCAGGGAGGGGGCGAACGCCGCCTCACGCCCGTCCTGCCGCCACCGCCCCGCCCAGCCCGAGCGCCAGCGACAGGTCGGCGCCCTTCAGCGTGTGGGCGGAGGACTTGATGTCCGTCAGGTCGGTGCCGTGCAGGACGGCGCGGGCGAGGCTGGCGTCGCGCAGGTCGGCGCCGGTCAGGCTGGCGCCGGCCAGATTGGTCGGCCACATGCGGCTGCCGTCGCCGACGACGTCCACCGCGTTGAGCCGCGCCCGCCACAGCTTCGCTCCAGCCAGGTTGGCACCGCGCAGGTTGCAGCCCGACAGGTCGGCGCTGGTGAAGTCGGCGTCGCGCAGGTCGCTGTAGGACAGGTCGGCCATCACCAGCTTGGCGCCCGAGAAGTCCGCCCCGCGCAGCCCGCAGAAGCGCAGCGACGCCGCCGACAGCATCTGGTTGGCGAAGGTGCAGCCGCGCAGGTCGGCGCGCTGCATCTCCAGCCGCGCGCCGGCCTTGCCGACGTGATCGACCCAGAGCTGGTGCGCCGACAGCGCGTCGGCGATGCGCTCGGCGAGGCTCAGCAGACCGGTGCCGTCCACGTCGATGCCGCGCCGCTCCAGCGTGTGGCGCAGTTCGTCGTCGAGGCGGGCGCCACACAGCAGGGCGCCGGTCAGGCTGGCCTTGTGCAGCGTCGCCTGGGTCAGGTTGGCGGAAATCAGCAGCGCTCCCGACAGGTCGGCGCCGGTCAGGTTGGCGCCGGCGAGGTCGCAGCCGGACAGGTCGCACTGCGCCATGCGGCACTCGGCGAGGATGGCGCGGGTCAGCAGCGCCCCGACGAAGGTGGTGTTGCCGTCCAGGTTGCCGGCCGGGCGGCGCGTCTCGCACGGCGCGATGGCGCCCTTGCGGAGGTCGGCGCCGCTGAGGTCGGCCTCCGACAGGTGGGCGCCGTCCACCCGCGCGCCGCGCAGGTCGACGCCCATCAGCTTCGCCCCGGTCAGGTTGGCGCGCGACAGGTCGGCGCAGTAGAGGTCGGCCTGCCGCAGGTCGGCGCCGACGAGGCGGGAGCCGTGCAGGCTGGCGCCGGCCAGCTTGGCCCCGGTCAGGTTGATGCGGTTCAGCCCCAGCTTGGACAGGTCGTGGAAGCTGAGGTCGGCGCGGCGGCCACGGCCCGGCGGGTCGCGCTTCAGCCATTGCTGGTGCTGAAGCAACGCGTCGCGGACCACCCGAAGATGCTTCTCGTCGTGCCCCGACATGGACCTTCCCGCGCCGGACTCCCAAAAGGCCCGCGCCCTTCTCTCACAACCGGGGGACGCATGGCGTGCGCGAGGAGGTTACAGATTCGAAACCTGGAAGGAAAGATAATATCCGCGCGGTCGAGTGCGGCGGAATGCAGCGGCCTCGGGCGCGCAATCCTGTTGCACACGAAGCGTCACGTCCCCGTGAGCAGCACGCGAGGCCCCTGGGCGCGGCGCCGCGGCGCACCGATACTCTTCATCAGCTTCGCGGAGGACGCACCATGACTCGACGCACCTTCCTGCTCGGCAGCGCCGGCCTGCTCGGCGGCGGACTGCTGGCCCGCTATCTCGCGACGGCGCCCGCGACGGCGGCGGAACGCTTCCTGATCAACAAGACCCCGGCCGAGTGGAAGCAGATGCTGACGCCCGAGCAGTACGCCGTGCTGCGCGAGCACGGCACCGAGCGCGCCGGCTCAAGCCCGCTCGACCACGAGAAGCGCACCGGGCTGTTCCTGTGCGCGGCGTGCGGGCAGCCGCTGTTCAGCTCCGCCGCCAAGTTCGACAGCGGCACCGGCTGGCCGAGCTTCACTGAGCCGCTGCCCGGCGGCGTCGGCACCTCCACCGACTACAAGCTGATCTATCCGCGCACCGAGGTGCACTGCGCGCGCTGCGGCGGCCATCTCGGCCATGTCTTCAACGACGGCCCGCCGCCGACCGGCAAGCGCTACTGCATGAACGGAGTCGCCATGCGCTTCGAACCGCGCGAGGCGGCGCCGGCCGGTTGAGAGGGTAAATGAGCAAGAGTCAAGCTGCGCACCGACAACTCTCGTGATGCCGGACGGAATCTTTCACGACTACCGATGAAGATTGTGTCAGCCCGGTAATTTCTGCGACGCAGTGCCGCAGTTTCAGCGCCGCCTTTGCGTGTACCATTCCAGTTCGCGCGACTGTGGGGCGCACGGAATGCTGTTCAACGCGGAATTCCTCGGGCTGTTGGTGCTGGTGGCGAGCGCCGCCGCGCTGGGGCTGTCCATCGTCATCGACGTCGGCCGCGTCAGCGCCGAGCGGACGCGGGCCACCGTCCTGCAGCGGCAGATCGACAAGCGCCGCAGCGCGCTGCGCGAGTGGACCACCAAGACCAACGCCCGCGCCGGCGAGCTGAAGGCGCTGCAGACGCGCCTCACCGAGGCGGTCGGCCGCCGCCAGAAGCTGCAGGCGGAGCTGAAGGCGCTGGAACACTCCAAGGTCGAGATGGTGCACGAGCTGGGCGAGTGCGACGCCGCGGCGCTGGGCTACTGGTCGCTGCTGGCGGTGGCCGAGGTGTCGGGCGGCGTCGACCGGCGCGACATCATCTTCTCGCGGCAGATCTGGGACTACCGCAACGTCGCGCACACCTGGGCGGGCTCGGCCGAGCACGCGGTGAGCCTGTTGCGCGCCGCCTTTTCCGAGCGCTGCGGCGTGCGGCCGACCAATCTGCAGCCGATCGGCGCGGCGGGCGAGGCCCTGACGGCCGAGGGCGTCGCCGCATGACGGGGATGCTGCTGTACATCGCGCTCGGGCTGATGATCCTGACCGTGCTGTCCAACCGGTTCTGGCGCCGGCAGCTGGCCTCGGCGCGGGTCTCGCTGAGCAAGCTGAAGGAGACCGCCGACGACGCCTCCAAGGAGCTGAGCGACGCCGCCAAGGAGTACACCGCCGTCGACCGCCACATCACCGACACCGAGCGCCGCGCCGCCAAGGCCGAGCAGGAGCTCGCCGCCACGCTGGCCGAGTACGAGGCGAAGCGCGACGGGCCGGTGCGGCGCTACCACGTCTTCGACCGGCTTGAGCCGCGGCAGGGCCGCTTCTACGAGGCGGCGGTGCGCTACGACCCGAACGCCGCGTCCGAGGAGCGGGTGACGCACCGCGCCTGGGTCGGCGTGCGCCGCTACATCCTGGTCGCCGAGACCGAGCGCGAGGCGCGCGAGCGCATCGGCAACCGCTTCACCCGCAAGCTCGGCTTCGAGGTGGTGGAGGTGGCGCCCTGCCGGCTGGCCGGCCTGTCGGTCAACCGCATCGCCGAGCTGAGCACCTTCCGCCGCCCCTCGGCGGGCGACGACGACGAGCCGGCGCGCCGGCCGGCGCGGCGCGCGGCGCGGGCCTAGCCGCACCTTCCCTCCCTTCCCTGGCGCGCTACCTCCTTCGCCATGCGCCGCTTCGCTCCGCTGGCCGCCCTCGCGGCGATGCTTCCCGCCTGTTCGCCGCTCGGGCTCGTCGATGCGCTGACGCCGCGCGACGGCTACCGGCTGGACGCCGACCTGCCCTACGGGCCGCTGCCGCGCCAGCGCCTCGACCTCTACCGGCCGGACCGGCCGAAGCCCGGCGCGCCGACCGTGGTGTTCTTCTACGGCGGGGCCTGGGAATTCGGCGACAAGGGCGACTACCGCTTCGTGGCGCAGGCGCTGGCGGCGCGCGGCTACACGGTGGCGGTGCCGGACTACCGGCTGTACCCGGAGGTGCGCTACCCGGCGTTCCTGGAAGACGGGGCGTCGGCGGTCGACTGGCTGCGGCGCGGCGGGGCGGGGCTCGGGGTGTCCGGCGCGCCGCTGGCGCTGATGGGACACTCGGCCGGCGCCTACATCGCGGTGATGCTGACGGTGGATCGGCGCTGGCTGAACGCCGTGGGCGGCGACCCGTGCGCCACGGTGGCCGCCACCGTAGGGCTGTCCGGCCCCTACGACTTCCTGCCGCTCACCGAGCGGAACCTGATGGAGATCTTCGGGCCGGAGGACGGGCGTCCGCAGACCCAGCCGGTCACCCACGTGGACGGCCGCTCACCGCCGCTGCTGCTGCTCACCGGCGACGCCGACACCCGCGTGCGGCCGCGCAACAGCGCCAGCCTCGCCGGACGCGTGCGCGAGCGCGGCGGGCGGGCGGAGACCGTCGTGTACCCGGGACTCGGGCACGTGCAGACGGTGGCCGCCTTCGCCCGGCCGCTGCGCTGGCTGGCGCCGGTGCTGGACGACGTGGACCGCTTCCTCGGCAGCCCGCGGCCGGGGAGCTGTACGGCCTCCTGACGCGCACGATTGTTTCGTAATCAAAGCAACACGCGAATGTAATCCCATGGACCCGAAGCCGCGACTCGGGATAACCTTCTCTCCTTAGCCGCATTCCGGCTACAGCAAGGAGAGCCATCATGAGCCTTGAGTCTCGCCTCGCCTCTCTTCGCAACCGCCACGCCGAGCTGGACGACAAGATCCGTCTCGAGCAGGCCCGGAGGATGCCCGACACCCAGTCGCTGTCCCGCATGAAGCTCGACAAGCTGTACGTGAAGGAAGAGATCGAGCGCTTGGCGAGGGCCTGACCACCCTCCGACCCCATTCCCATGGAAAAGGGGGCTGCGTTGGCAGCCCCCTTTTTGTTTGTCCGGCCTTGGCCTCAGTGGGCGGCGTCGCCGCCGCCCTCGAAGGAAGGCTCCTTGAGGCCGGAGAGCTTAAGCTGCTCGACCAGCGCCGCCTTCAGCCGCTCCAGCCCGTCGGCGCTGAACGCCTCGGCCCGCGCCACCAGCA
>NZ_JBOZRT010000017.1:0-1940 GCF_050789165.1 Azospirillum sp. | reverse complement strand
CCCAGCACGATGCCGGCGGCGTCGGCGTTGGCCAGGAACGACAGCTGCTTGGCCAGCATGTTGCCGGCCTCCAGGTCGGGCACCAGCAGGATGTCGGGCTGGCCGGCGACCTCGGACTTGATGCCCTTGGTGCGCGCCGCCTCCAGGCTGATGGCGTTGTCGAAGGCCAGCGGGCCGTCCAGGATGCCGCCGGTGATCTGGCCGCGGTCCGCCATCTTGCACAGCGCCGCCGCTTCCAGCGTCGTCTCGATCTTCGGGTTCAGCGTCTCCACCGCCGAGAGGATCGCCACCTTCGGCGTTTCCACGCCCAGCACCTTGGCGAGGTCGATGGCGTTCTGGACGATGTGAACCTTGTCTTCCAAGGTCGGGGAGATGTTGATCGCCGCGTCGGTGATCAGCAGGGCGCGCGGGTAGGTCGGCACGTTCATCACGAAGACGTGGCTGAGGCGGCGGCCGGTGCGCAGGCCGGTCTCCTTCTTGACCACGGCGCTCATCAGTTCGTCGGTGTGCAGCGAGCCCTTCATCACCGCCTCGGCCTCGCCGGTGCGGGCGAGCGCCACCGCGGCCTCGGCGGCGGCGTGGCTGTGCTCGACGTTGACGATCAGGTACGGGTCGATGTCCAGCCCGTGCAGGCCGGCGAGCGCGCGGATCTTGCTCTCCGGGCCGATCAGGATCGGCTCGATCAGCCCGGCCTCGGCCGCCTCGACGGCGCCCCTGAGCGAACTCTCGTCGCAGGGGTGGGCGACGGCGGTGAGCACCGGCTTGAGGGCGCGGCACTTGTCGAGCAGCGCGTCGTGCTTGTCGTGGCGGATCATCTGGATCTGCGGCAGCTCATGGGGGGCGCGGCGGACCTTGCGGGTGGGGGCGATGACCTCGGCGGTGCCGGTGGTGACGGTTTCGCCGTCCTGGTTGACGCAGACGCAGTCGAAGACGACGAGGTTCTTGTCGGCGCGCTTTTCGGTGACGGTGATGGTGGCGGTGACGACGTCGCCGAGGCCGACCGGGCGGCGGAACTGCAGGTTCTGGCCGACGTAGAGGGTGCCGGCGCCGGGCAGGTGGGTGCCGAGCACGCCGGAGATCAGGGATCCGGACCACATGCCGTGGCCGATCACCTTCTGGAAGCGGCTGTCGGCCGCGAATTTCGGGTCGAGGTGGGCGGGGTCGATGTTGCCCGAGACGGTGGCGAACAGTTCGACGTCCATCAGCGTGAGCTGCCGCGTCAGGCTGGCGCTCTGGCCGATGAAGATCTCGTCGAAGGGAACGTTCTCGATGGCCTTCGGGGAGGGGCTGTTGGCGGCATCGCCAAGCGTGCGCATGGAAGGATACTCCAGTTGTGTGACGACGGCCCGTCGCCCACGTGCGCAAAAGGTATACTAATATATTAGCCCATGCTGCAACGCCGAAAGGATGTGCCGGACACTATGTCGCAGGCCGGGTGCGGTGCGGAAAAAGAAAGGCCGCGAGGTGGGGAAACCACCCGCGGCCCGAGTTTTGGGAGGAAACGCACGCGCCGTGACGGTCTTCACCAAACCAGCCACGACGCAGACTGCACTCGCAATTGATATACTAGTATGTGAGATGCGATGCAAGCGTTTTCTGCGACGCTTACGTTTTTTGACTGCCGCTGAGGCCGCGGCAGGGCGGGCAAGATGGGACACGAATTGCACGGATTTTGACGGATGGCACGGAACCACGATCAAAGAAGATCCGTGCAATCCGTGCCCAAATCCGTGCAATCCGTGTGAATGTTGCTTCCTAAACCCGCACGCCAAAAAAGAAGAAGGGGCCTTGCGGCCCCCTCTCGTCCCGTCATTCCCCAGTCGGTCAGGCCTTGAGGATGCTGCGCCCGGCGAACCGCGCGGCGGCACCCAGCTGCTGCTCGATGCGGATCAGCTGGTTGTACTTGGCCAGACGGTCGGAACGGCTCAGCGAGCCGGTCT
>NZ_JBOZRT010000166.1:0-92177 GCF_050789165.1 Azospirillum sp. | reverse complement strand
GGAGGCAGGGGAGGGAGCGAGAGCCATCTCCCGCGCCATGCTCTTGGCCAGCGTCAGCGCGTCGTCCGCGCCGCGGGCGATCACGTCGACCAGGCCGATGTCCAGCGCCGTCTCCGCGTCGACCTGCCTCCCCGACAGCAGGATCTCCAGCGCCCGCTCCACCCCGCGCTCCGGGTCCTTGCGCAGCAACAGCCTCGGCAGGCGCTGCGTGCCGCCGTAGCCGGGCGGCAGGAACAGGTTGATCTCCGGCTGGCCGAGCTTCGCCCGCGGGTCGGCCACGCGGACGTGGCAGGCCATCGCCAGCTCGCAGCCGCCGCCCAGCGCCACGCCGCGAATCGCGGCGATCACCGGCTTGTCGAGCGATTCCAGGGCGCGGAACACCGCGTGCGCCTTGGCGGGCAGGGCGCGGGCCTCCTCCTCGTCGCGCACCTCGTCCAACAGCTGGCGGATGTCCGCGCCGGCCACGAAGCTCCGGCCGCCGGCTCCGGTGATGACCACCGCTCGGATGTCTGTCCGGCGGGCGAGATGGCCGACCAGAGTGTCGAGTTCGTCCAGCAGCCGGTCGGACAGCGCGTTGACCGGCGGGTTGTCGATGGTCACCGTCGCCATGCGCACACCGTCCGCCAGGGTGTCGTACTGGATCGACAGGAAGCGCTGGCGCTCCAGCAGGCGCTGCTCCTCGGCGCGCTGCTGGCCGCGCAGCCACGCGTCGATGCGGCCGCGCAGGTCGGGCAGGCACTCGGGGTTGCGCAGGGTGGAGGTGTCGCCGAGATCCTCGCCGTTCATCATCGCGGTCAGGAACCGGCGCATGTACTTGCCCGAGCGCGTCTCCGGGAACGCCGGCACGGTCAGGATGTCGGAGGGCACGGCCACCGCGCCCTTCTCCTGGCGCACGAGGTCCTTCAGGCGCCGCTCGTCGTCGCCGGTGAGCGTGCGGCCCTTGGCGGGCAGCACGAAGGCGACCGGGGTCAGGCCCTTCTCGCGGTGCGGGGCGCCGACGACGATGACGTTGCCGACGGGGGAGTCGGGGTTGATCTGCTTGTCGCGCAGGATCGCGCCCTCGATCTCCTCGGTGCCCATGCGGTGGCCGGAGACGTTGATCACGTCGTCCGAGCGGCCGTGCAGGCTGAATGAGCCGTCCGCGTACCGGCGCGCGAAGTCGCCCTGCAGATAGGCCCACACCGGCCGCCCCTCGCTGTCGCGGAAGCGGCCGAAGTAGGTCTTCACGAAGCGCTCGAAGTCCCCTTTCCAGCCCGGCTGCCCGACGGACTCCGCGTCGCCCCAGATGGTGCGGGCGAGATAGGGGTAGGGGGCGGCCACGACGATCTCGCCCTTCTCCTCCAGCTCCGCCGGGCGGAAGGCGTGGCGACCCTGCGCGTCCGGTTCGCCTTCGGGAACCCACACGTCGCCCAGCACCCAGGGCAGCGGATAGGTGTGCGCGTCGGCGCGCAGCGGCTGGTCCGGGTTGCCGTAGGGGTGGGTCCAGACGATGCCGCCGTGCTCGGTCGCCCAGTAGGAGTTGATGTACTGCGGCGTCATCACCGCCATGCCGAAGGCCTGCACGGCGGGGCTGGTCGGCTCGGCGCAGAAGGTGGCGACGCGCAGGGTGGAGCGGTCGTAGCGCTCGACGTCCGCCCGGTTCTCCGGGTGGGTCATGACGGTCTTCAGGAAGGTCACGCCGGCCTTGAAGATCGTCACCCGGTGCCGCTCGATAATCGAGGCGAAGCGGCCGGCGTTGGGGAACACCGGCGCGCCCTCGGTGATGATGCCGGGGATGCGGGCGGCGAGGGAGGCGGTGATCAGGTAGCTCTGCCCGGTGATCCAGCCGGGGTCGGCGACCACGTAGATCACGTCGCGGCCGGGCAGCGCGTCGAAGCTCACCGCCATGGTGTGCGCCACGCCGGCGACGTAGCCGCCGTGCACGTGCACGACACCCTTCGGTTTGCCGGTCGAGCCGGAGGTGTAGATGATGAACAGCGGGTACTCGGCATCGACCGGCCGGCACGGCACCGCCTTCCACAGCGCGGCGCACAGGGCGCGGTCGTCGAGGGCGCGCAGCGCCTCCATGTCCGCCACTCCGGCGGCCTTGCACACCGCGGTTTCGGCGGCGGCCAGCAGCTCGTGCGCCCAGACGTCGCGGCCCTCGACCCAGGCGATCTCCGGCAGGTGGGCGTGGCGGACCACCACGACCTTTTCGACGCGGGGCGGGGCGGAGGCCAGCGCCTCGGCCACGGAGGCGCGCAGGTCGGCCAGCGCCGCGGCGTTCAGGCCGCCGTGCGCGTCCAGCGCCTTGCCCAACTCGCGCATCACGTCGGCGGGGGCGACGGTGATCTCGCCGGACAGGCCGTTCGCCATGACGTCCAGCAGGTCCGTGGCGGCGCCCTTGATGCGCAGCACCTCCGCCACAATGCGCAGGGCCACCGGCAGCGCCACGAAGCGGTCGAGCGCCGGGTCGGTGTACGCCTCCTTGAAGGGCGCCATCTCGGCGTTGCGCGACGCGCCGTCGGCGGTGATGACCACGCGCGCGCCGGCGTTCTCGATGCGGTCGGACAGGGTCTTGTCGGAGAAGCCGCCGAACACCGGCGTGTAGATGACGCCCAGCCGCTTGGCGCCCTCGGTCCAGACGATCTGGTCGAGGATGTTCGGCATGTTCAGCGCGATGCGGTCGCCCGGATTGAGACCCAGGTCGGTCAGCGCCTGCGCCGCTAACACCGAGCGGACCAGCAGCTCGCGCCGGGTCAGCGTCACGTGGTGCACCGGGCCGCCGCGCCCGCCGTTGGCCGCGGCGTCCCAGCGGTCGCCCTCGTACCAGTAGGCGGCCTCGGCACCAAAGCCGGACAGCACGTGGCGGTCCACCTCGTTGAAGGCGGCGTTGGTCCGCCCGCCGGAGAACCAGCGGTAGAAGGGGGCGTCGGCCCCGTCGAAGGCCGTGGTCCAGGGTGTCCAGTCGCGCCGCTCGGCCGGTTCGCCGGTGGCGGCGTTCCAGCCGCGCCAGACGCCGTCCGCCTCGCGGCTCAGCCAGGATTCGCCGTCGAACCAGTGGATGGTGCGCGCCGCGATGTCGCCGTGGAAGGCGCCGGGGTCGCGCTCGCACGCCGCGCGCATGCGCTGCCAGTCGGCGGCGCTGCGGATCGGGTTGACGGTGACGTCCTGCGGCAGCGGCGGCGTGACGGCGGCGCGTTCGGCCATGTCGGTCCTCCCTACGATTTTCGCGCACTATAGCGCGGCGGCCCGGCTGCGCCATACTGGTTCGCATGGCGAACTAAGGGAGGAAAGGTCATGACGGAGATGCGCTTCACGGTCAGCCACGCCGACGACTCGGCTTTCCGGCGCGACGGGCTGCGGCCGTTCTTCGAGTACCGCGACCTCGGCATCAAGGAGGCCACCGGCGGCATGGTCGGGGCGCACGTGATCCGCGCCCGGCCGGGAGAGGAGAGTCTGGGCGGCCGGCACACGCACGATCTTCAGTTTCAGATGGTCTACGTGCTGAAAGGCTGGGTGAAGTTCGCCTACGAGGGGCAGGGCGAGGTGATCCTGCGGGCGGGTAGCTGCGTGCACCAGCCGCCGGGCATCCGGCACGTGGAAATCGCCCACTCCGACGACCTGGAGATGCTGGAGATCACCCTGCCGGCGGAGTTCGAGACGGCGATGGCGGAGTAGCGTGTTGCCCCCTCCCTAACCCTCCCCCGCATCGCTCTCGGCGGATCTTCGATCCGCCTGACGCGGCAAGCGGATCCTTCGGATCCGCTGAGAGCGGGAGAGGGAACTCCGCCGCTCTGCCCCCCTCCACCGCCAAAGGCGGGGGAGGGATGGGGAGGGGGCAAAAACCCTCACCGCCGCCGCTTCCCCCGCCCGCCCGCGTGCCCGTCGACGAACTCCGGCGGCTTGCGGGCGAGCCAGCGGATGAAGGCGGCCAGCTCCGGGTGGGCGCGCAGGCTCTCCACGGTGTTGTATTGGTCGCGCAGCTCGGCCTCGGTCAGCACGGCGTGGATCTTGCCGTGGCAGACGCGGTGCATGGTCACCGTCTCCCGCCCGCCGTAGCGGCGCGGCGTCAGGTGGTGCTCGTTCAGGCTGGGGCCGGGCATCATCGGACGGCCGCACAGCGGGCACGGACCGGCCGGGTCGGGGATCCTGGGCATGCGCCGTCAGGTCGGCGCCGTGGCCGGTCCCGTCAAGGGCAGCAGCGCCCGCAGCCGCGCCAGCAGCTGGTCCGGCCGGTACGGCTTCTGCACCACCACGAGGCCGTCCAGCCCCGGCCCGGCCGCGGGCATCTCGGCGTAGCCGGTGACCATCACCCCCGGCAGCGCCGGCCAGCGGGCGCGCACCGTGCGCAACAGCTCCAGCCCGGTCATGCCGGGCATGGCGTAGTCGGTCAGCAGCAGGTCCACCGCGCCGTCCCGGCCCTCCAGCAGGGTCAGCGCCGCGGCGCCGTCCGTCGCCTCCAGCACGGTGAAGCCCGAGCCGGCCAGGAAAGCCGCGGTGGCCGTGCGCACCAGCGCCTCGTCCTCGACCAGCAGCACCGTCGCCGGCCCGACCTCCGCCTCGGCGCGGGGGGCGGGGATATCCGCCGTCGCCGAGGCCTCCGGCGCCCGCGGCAGGTACAGCGTCACCGTGGTGCCGTCGCCCGGCCGGGTGTCCAGCGTCACCGCGCCGCCCGACTGCGCCGCCAGCCCGTGCACCATGCTGAGGCCGAGGCCGGTGCCGTGGCCGACGCCCTTGGTGGTGAAGAACGGCTCGAAGGCGCGGGCGGCCACCTCCGCGCTCATGCCGGTCCCGGTGTCGGCGACCGCGACGGCGACGTAGTCGCCGGGCTCCAGCCCGGCCGGCTGCGGGTCGCCGGGGCCGAGGCGGCGGTCGGCGGTGCGGAGGGTCAGCGTGCCGCCGCCCGCCATCGCATCGCGCGCGTTGATGGCGAGGTTGAGCAGCGCCATCTCCAGCTGCGTCGGATCGACCTGCGCCGGCCAGCGCCCGGCGGCGGTGTCCACCGCGACCTCGATGGTGCCGCCCAGCGTGCGCTCCAGCAGGCCGGCCATGCCGCGCGCCAGGGCGCCGACGTCCACCGCGCGGGGCTCCAGCCGCTGCCGGCGCGAGAAGGCCAGCAGGTGCTGGGTCAGCGTGGCGCCGCGCTCCACCGCCGCGGCGGCGAGGCCAAGCGGCTCCAGCGTCGCCGTCCCGTCGCAGCGCTCGGCGATCAGGTGCAGGCTGGAGCCGATGGCCTGCAGCAGGTTGTTGAAGTCGTGCGCGATGCCGCCGGTCAGCTGGCCGATCGCCTCCATCTTCTGCGCCTGGCGCAAGGTGTCCTCGGCGCGGTTCAGCGCCTCCTCGGCCCGCGCGCGCTCGGTCACGTCGCGGACCAGCTGAAAGACGCCGATCAGGGCGCCGTCGGCGTCGCGCAGGGTGTCGAAGGCGATTTCAAACGCGCGCATCTCGCCGGCAGGGCCGCCGAAGGACTCCTCGATCACGAAGCGCTCGCCGGACAATGCGCGGCTCCACAGGGCAACGGCGCGCTCCTGCTCCTGCGGCTGGGCGGCCAGCGTCTCGGCCAGGGAATCGCCGATGCGCGGCGTGCGGCCGTACAGCGCCTCCATGGTGCGCTGGAAGGCGCCGTTGAACAGGATGAAGCGCATGTCGAGATCGACCGCGGCGACGAGGTCGCTGGAGCTTTCGATGATCGCCGCGAACAGCCGGCGGTCGGCGGCGTGCCGCTCCGCCGCCTCGCCCAAGCGGGCCTGGAAGGCGCTCCGGGTGGCGGTGACGTCCTCCAGGATGCCGACGGCGCGCCGCGCCCCGCCGCCGGGGTCGGCCGGTACCGCGCCGCGCAGCGCCACCCAGCGCGGCGGGGCGTCGGGCGGCAGCACGGTGAATTCCAGCGCGAACTCGCCCGGCGCGCCATCGGGGGGAAGCAGGGCGGCGCGCACCTGGGCGACCTCCTCCGGCCGGACGTGGCGCAGCCAGTCGGCGACCGGCGCCTCCGCCATGCCCGGCGGCAGACCGAGGATCTCGGCGCTGCGCCCCCAGCCGCGCAACGTGCCGGTGCGGCGGTCGAGCCGCCAGACGCCGACGTTGCCGGCCTCCATGGCCAGGCGCTGCTGCGCCTCGCTTTCGCCCAGGCGCAGGGCGGCATCGGCCAGGGTGACGCCGACGGCGTTGACCTCGCGCACCCAGGTGCGCACCGCGCCGGGCGCCTCCCCGCGGCCCAGCGCGCGGGCGGCGCGGGCCAGTTCCGCCACCGCGCCGGACAACCGCCGGCCCACCGCCAGGGCGACCGCAGCGCCGGCCAGCAACAGCACCGCGCCGCCGACGGCCACGGTGACCAGCGACTGGTACAGCGGCTCGTTCAGCGTGCGCAACGGCACGCCGACGCCGACCGTCCAGCCAGCCATGCCGGTGCGCGCCCAGGCGTTGAACACCGGGATGCCTTCCATCGACATGGAGCGGAAGCTGCCGGTGGCGCCGTTCGCGACGACCGACGCGACCTCCGGGCGGATCGGGCTGCCGACGAAGCGCTCCGGCGACAGCGAGCGGGCGAGGATCACGCTCCGCCGGTCCCAGGCCCCGGCGATCCACCCCTCCGGCAGACCCTGCCGGCGCAGGATGCCGCTCAGCGCCTCCACCGGGATGCTCATGGACAGCACATGATCGACCGTGCCGCCGCGGCGGAGCGGCACGCCGACGGCGACCAGCGGCGTGTCGGCGATGACCCCGGGGAACAGGTCGGAGACCTGCGCCTGCCCGGTCTCGACCACGCGGCGTACCATCTCGACGTTGGCGGTGCGCGGCAGCGGCTCGCCGTAGGGGCGGCGGGTGTTGAGGAGTTGCTGGCCCTCGCGGTCGGTGAGCGTGATGTACAGGCCCTCGCGTCGCGGGTCGATCTGGCGCAGCACGTCCACCGTCTGGGCGTGGAGGGCTGCGAGGTCGCCGCGCTCCGCCCGCGGCGAGACCGCCAGCACCTGGAGCGCCGAGGCCATGCCGGCCAGTTCGCGGTCGATGGCGACTGCGAGGGTCTGCGCCAGGTGGCGGACGCGCTCCTCCACTGCGGCGCGCTGGGCGTCGGCGGTGCGCGCCACCATCCAGCCGGCGAACACCAGCACCGGCAGCAGCGCCGCGACCACCAGCAGCAGCAGGCCCGAACGCAGCGGAATCCCGCCTCCCACGGCGGCGCCGTCGCCGGTTGGGCTATCCTTCTTGCCTGCGCTCACCGTGCCGTCGCCTTGACCGGGCCGTTGTCGTGCGGTCCGACCCTATACCAACTGCGGATACGACAAAACCGTCTCGATGACGGGCGGGAAATTCCCGCTCTGGTGGCGCCGGGCCAGCCGCGCCGGGGAACCTCGGCCGCGCCACCCTGTTGGCGGTTGGGAGACCGCCTCGGCGCTGATGGGGACTTGCAGATGGACGACGGTACCTCCCGCCACGCACCGGACCACATGCCGCCGCCGGACGCCACCGGCGCGCCGCAGCGCAGCCGCGACGCGCCGTTGCGCGGTTCCGCGGCCGGACTCGGTGACCGCCCGCCGGTGACCAACCCGCCGCGGATCACGCCGAGTTCGACGCGCGGCGGCTGGTCGGCGGGGGGCATGGCGATCCCGGTGCTGGCGATCGTCGTGGTGCTGCTGGTGCTGTCCATGCTGGTGCTGCGCTGGTGATGACGAAGGAGGATTTTTCGATGGGTAAAACCATTGTCGCCCTCTACGACCGCGCCGGAGACGCGAAGCGCGCGGTGGACGACCTGACCGGCGCCGGCGTGCCGCGCGACGCCATCAGCCTCGTGGCCTCGCACCCGGCCGAACGGGACGGGGGCAGTGCGCTGGCCGGCATCGACGCCGACCGCGACGCCAGCACCGGAACGGCGATCGCCGCCACGCTGGGCGGCGTCGGCGGAGCGATGCTCGCCATGGCGGTGCTGGCGATTCCCGGCGTCGGCGCGGCGGTGGCCATCGGGCCGATCGCCGCCGGGCTGGTCGGCGCCGGGGCAGGGGCGGTGGCCGGCGGGCTGGTCGGTTCGCTGACCGGGCTCGGCGTGCCGGCGCACGAGGCGCACGCCTACAGCGAGGGCGTGGAGCGCGGCGGCACGCTGCTGATCGTGCACACCGACCGAGCGGACCCCGACCGGGTGAGCGAGGTGCTGGCCCGCCACCCGCCGGCCGATGTGCGCACGCCGGGCGGTGGCGGGGGCCACCGCGGCAAGGACGCGCTGGCCGGCCGCGGCGCCGACTGGCGCACCGCCGCCTGGGCGCCCTTCGACCAGAGCGCCGGCCCGATGGAGGTGCTGCGTCCCGGCCAGGCCGACGGCGGCGATCCGTCGCGCGGCGCCCACCCGGTGGCGCACGCGGGCGAACGCAGTGGCGCGGATTGGGGGACGGTGGGCAAGCAGGAGGGTGAGCGCAGCGTGGACGACACGCAGGTGGGGCAGTGCGGGACCTCGCCGGGCACGCGTGGGGGTGCCACGGCGTTCGGTGGGATCGAGCGGGTGCCGGCGAAGACGGGGGAACAGACGAAGACGAGTGTGAAGACGCCTTGATTCCCCCCTCCCAGAGCGGGAGCGGGAATCAATCCGGATACCGGATCTCCACCACCTCGATGCTCTCCACCCCCGCGGGCGTGCGCAGCTCGACCACGTCGCCTTCCTGCGCCTTCAGCAGCGCGCGGGCGATGGGAGAGATCCAGCTGACCCGGCCGGCGTCGGTGTCGGTCTCGTCGATGCCGACGATGGTGATGGTGCGCTCCTCGCCGTCGTCGCGGGCGTAGATCACCGTGGCGCCGAAGAACACCCGGTCGCGGGTGGTCTGGCGCTGCGGGTCGACGACCTCGGCGGCCTCCAGGCGCTTGTTCAGGAAGCGGATGCGCCGGTCGATCTCGCGCAGCCGCTTCTTGCCGTAGATGTAGTCGCCGTTCTCCGACCGGTCGCCGTTGCCGGCGGCCCAGGACACCACCTCGACCACCTTCGGGCGCTCGACGCGCAGCAGGTGCTTGAGTTCGTCCTGCAACCGCTGGAAGCCGGCGGGCGTGATGTAGTTCTTCACGCCCTTGGGGATCGACGGCGCGCCGTCGGCGCCGTCGTCCTCGTCGTCGCGGTCGGATTCTTTCGTAAAGGCCTTGCTCATTCGGGAAGCGGCTTGCCGTCCATCAGGTCCACGAAGCGATGGAACAGATAGTGGCTGTCCTGCGGTCCCGGCGAGGCCTCCGGATGGTACTGCACCGAAAACACCGGCTTGCCCTTCAGGCGGATGCCCTCGTTGGTGCCGTCGAACAGGCTGACGTGCGTCACCTGGACGTCGGCCGGCAGGCTCTCCGGCACCACGACGAAGCCATGGTTCTGGCTGGTGATCTCGACGCGGCCGGTGGCGAGGTCCTTGACCGGGTGGTTGGCGCCGCGGTGGCCGCGCTCCATCTTCACCGTCTTGCCGCCCAGCGCCAGCGACAGCATCTGGTGGCCCAGGCAAATGCCGAACATCGGCACGCCGGTGTCGACCAGCGCCTTGATGGTCGGCACCGCGTATTCGCCGGTGGCGGCGGGGTCGCCGGGGCCGTTGGACAGGAACACGCCGTCCGGCTTGTGGCGCATCACGTCCTCGGCCGTCGCGGTGGCCGGCAGCACGGTGACCTTGCAGCCGGCGTCGGCGAGGCAGCGCAGGATGTTGCGCTTGGCGCCGAAGTCCAGCGCCACCACGTGGAAGCGCGGGTTCTCCTGCGTGGCGTAGCCCTTGCCCATGGTCCACGCCGCCTCGTTCCACGAGTAGGTCTGGCGGCAGGACACCTCCTTGGCGAGGTCCATGCCCTCCAGCCCCGGCCACGCGGCGGCCTTGGCGCGCAGCGCGTCGAGGTCGAACTCGCCCTTCGGGTCGTGCGCGACCACGCCGTTCGGCGCGCCCAGGTCGCGGATGCGGCGGGTCAGCCGCCGGGTGTCGATGCCGGCGAGGCCGATCAGGCCGTAGCTCTTCAGCCAAGCGTCCAGATGCTTGCTGGAGCGCCAGTTCGACGGGTCGGTGATGTCGGCGCGCAGGATCAGGCCGCGGGCCGCCGGGGTCACCGTCTCGATGTCCTCGACGTTGGTGCCGACGTTGCCGACGTGCGGGAAGGTGAAGGTGATGATCTGCCCGGCGTAGCTGGGATCGGTCAGGATCTCCTGGTAGCCGGTCATCGAGGTGTTGAAGCACACCTCGCCCACCGAATCCCCGACGGCGCCGATGCCGCGGCCGCGGAACACGGTTCCGTCGGCAAGGACGAGCACACCGGTGTGGAGTTCGGGGGTATTGCTATCGGGCATAGGGTCCGGACCTTCACAACGCCTGCCGCGGGCGACATATCCAGTGCTCGCGGGCCGGTCGGCGGGCCGGCCTGCGCGGCGCACGCGCTCGCGCCTGAACGCCCCCGGTCCGACGGGTTCGGACGGAAGCGGGCATGGAATAGGCAGGAGCGGTGGGCCGGTCAACCTATATGACGAACGGCGGCCCGATTTCCACCCCCGCGTTCGCGGATCCGGGATGTCTGGAAGCGGGGAAGGGAATGCGCTATCAGGGGCGCCGGTCATTCTAATCTGACGGAAGAGGACGGTCATGCTGCGCGAGCGCTTCAACGAGGCCCTGAAGGAGTCCATGAAGGCGAAGGACCAGCGCGCGCTGTCCACCGTGCGCATGGTCCTCGCCAAGCTGAAGGACAAGGACATCGAGGCGCGCGGAAAGGGCGTCACGACGGGCATCGAGGAGGGCGAGATCCTCGCCATGCTGCAGGGCATGGTGAAGCAGCGCCAGGAATCGATCGCGCTGTACGAGCAGGGCGGCCGCCAGGAACTGGCCGACCAGGAGCGCGAGGAGATCCAGGTGATCGAGCGCTTCCTGCCCAAGCAGATGTCCGAATCGGAGTCGCTGGAGGCCATCAAGGCGATCATCGCCGAGACGGGCGCGGCCTCGGTCAAGGACATGGGCAAGGTGATGGCGGAGCTGCGCGCCCGCTACGCCGGCCAGATGGACTTCGGCAAGGCCAGCGGCCTGATCAAGCAGCAGCTTTCGGGGGGCTGACGGGGATCCCCTCTCCCGGGGCGGGAGAGGGGGCGTCCGACCTACCTCTTGCCCGATGACGAGACCTTAACCGTTTATCTGTAGCGTACCTCCCCCTCACGCCCGCGTCATCGGAACCCCATGGCCTTCCCGCCCCAATTCCTGGAGGAGCTGCGCACCCGTCTGGCCCTGTCCGACGTGGTGTCCAAGCGCATGCGCCTGCAGCGCGCCGGGCGCGAGTACAAGGCCCCGTGCCCGTTCCACAACGAGAAGACCCCGTCCTTCTACGTCAACGACCAGAAGGGCTTCTTCCATTGTTTCGGCTGCGGCGCCCACGGCGACATCATCGGCTTCGTGATGCGCCACGACAACCTGGCCTTCCCCGAGGCCGTGGAGGCGCTGGCGTCGGAGGCCGGGCTGCCGGTGCCGCGCCCCACCGAGGAGGACCGGCACCGCTACGAGCGGCAGAAGACCCTGCACGACCTCACCGAGCAGGCCTGCCGCTGGTTCGAGCGCCAGCTGGTGGCGCCCGCCGGCCGCGCCGGCTACGACTATTTCCGCCGCCGCGGGCTGGACGACGAGATCATCGCCCGCTTCCGCCTGGGCTTCGCGCCGGCCGACGGCAACGCGCTGCGCCAGTACATGCAGAGCCAGGGCTTCGGCGACGACGACATGGTCACCGCCGGCCTGCTGAAGCGGCCGGAGGACGGCCGCGCGCCCTTCAGCTTCTTCCGCAACCGGGTGATCTTCCCCGTCGCCGACCGCCGCGGCCGCGTCGTCGCCTTCGGCGCCCGGCTGATGGAGGGCGACGGGCCGAAGTACATCAACACGTCCGACACCCCGCTCTTCCACAAGGGCACGCTGCTCTACGGCCTGTCGAGGGCGCGGCAGGCGGCGGGCGACGGGCAGCCGGTGATCGTCGCCGAAGGCTATATGGACGTCATCGCCCTGGTGCGCGCCGGGTTCGAAGGGGCGGTGGCGCCGCTCGGCACCGCGCTAACCGAGACGCAGATCCAGGAGCTGTGGAAGCTCATTCCCGGCGCGGAAAAGGAGCCGTACCTCTGCTTCGACGGCGACAACGCCGGCCGGCGCGCCGCGTGGCGGGCGGTGGACCGCATCCTGCCGCACCTCGCCCCCGGCCATTCGGCCCGCGTCGTCTTCCTGCCCGAGGGCGAGGACCCCGACAGCCTGATCCGCGTCCAGGGGGCAAAGGCCATGCGCGGCGTGCTGGAAGTCTCGATTCCGCTGGCCGAGGCGGTCTGGCGCATGGAGACGGAGGGCAAGCGCACCGACACCCCCGAATCCAAGGCCGCTATCAAGGCCGCCCTGGAGGCGCGCTGCGACCAGATCGCCGACCGCACCGTGCAGGCCTTCTACCGCACCGAGATGCGCCGCCGGGTGGACGAGGCGTTCGCCTGGACCCGCCCGCAAGGGCAGGCCCGCGGACCCTGGCAGCCGGGCCGTCCGGGTGCGACTCGGAAGCCGCAACGGCACCTCGTGGGGGAGCCGGGGCTGCGCACTGGGCCTCCGCCTGGGCACAAAAGGCGTAGCCCTGTCCGTTCGGTGCTCGACCATGTGCGTGAAAGGGTGCTGCTGGCCACGCTGATAAACCACCCAGAGTTGTTTGATGAGGTGGGGGAATCGCTTGGAATGCTGCCATTTCCGTCTGGAGGGCTGGATGAACTCCGGCAAGCGGTCATAACCATACTTTCCGCCGACTCCGGGGGCGACTCGGGACTTGACGCCGCCGCTGTCGAAAGCCATTTGTCTTCCGCGGGCTTTGATACCATTTTGGCATCGGTGCTCAGCGAGTCGGCCTATGACCATGGTTGGTTCGCCGAACCCGGGTCCTCCGCTCAGGAGGCAAGGCGGGGATGGTGGCGGACATGGGGGCACCTGCGCCATGCGCAGCTTGTCGCCGAACTGAAGGAAGCGGAGGAAGCTCTGGCGCGCGAAACCAGTGACGAAGTGTACGCGCGACTGTTGGTTCTCCGGCAGGAGGTCATAAAGGTCGGTATGGGTATGGATGACTCGGACCTCGACGACAATGCGTCGTAACCACTGTTGGGGTGGGAAAGCGGGGCTTTGGACGGAGAAGCGGGGCCGGTCATTGGTTTGGAGCGGGAAAAAATCCGATTGGCGGAACGAACGGTGCGGTATGACCGCCGCGGGTTCGTGTCGCCTTTGTCTTTATCTGGGGTAATGCGGGGGCAGCAGTCGCATGGCCACGAAAGCAGCGAACAGCGTTGAATCGTCCGAGAACCGGGAAGAGTCCGGTGATGGTCCTCTGATGGACGGCATGGGGCTTGCCGTCAAGAAGATGATCGCCAAGGGCAAGGAGCGCGGCTACGTCACCTACGACGAGCTGAACTCGGCCCTGCCACCCGACTCTTCGTCCTCCGAGCAAATCGAGGACACGATGGCGATGCTGTCCGAGATGGGCATCAACATCGTGGAGTCCGAGGAGCAGGACGACACCGCCAACGCCGACGCCGCGGGCGACGGCGAGGGGCGCTCGTCGGGCAACCTCGACGACGACGACATCGGCCGCACCGACGACCCCGTGCGCATGTACCTGCGCGAGATGGGCTCGGTCGAGCTGCTGAGCCGCGAGGGCGAGATCGCCATCGCCAAGCGCATCGAGGCCGGCCGTGAGATGATGATCGGCGCGATCTGCGAATCGCCGCTGACCATCCGCGCCATCATCGACTGGCACGATTCCCTCATGGAAGGGAAGATGCTGCTGCGCGACATCATCGATCTGGACGCCACCTACGGCGGCGGCCCGGACGGCGAGGGCCTGCCCGAGGGCGTGCCGGCCGAGGCGATGGGCGAGCAGGCCGAGCGCACCGAGGAACCCGAGGGCGAGCGCGCCGAGGGCGGCGAGGAGCGCGAGCCGGGCGCCGAGGGCGAGGGCGACGGCGAGGGCGACGAGGACAACAACATGTCCCTGTCGGCCATGGAGGCCGCGCTGAAGCCGCAGGTGCTGGAGACCTTCGAGAAGATCAAGGCCACCTACGACAAGCTGCACAAGGTGCACGAGCAGCGCCTGACCGCCATCCAGCGCGGCGAGGACGTCGGCAAGCAGTCGGACAAGAAGTACGACAAGCTCAAGGCCGAGATGGTCGAGCTGATGAACACGGTGCGCCTGAACAACCAGCGCATCGAGCAGCTGGTCGAGCAGCTCTACGGCCTGAACCGCAAGCTGACCGGCTATGAGGGCCGGCTGCTGCGCATGGCGACGGAGTTCCGGGTCAAGCGCGAGGACTTCCTGAACCAGTACTTCGGCCACGAGCTGGACCCGAACTGGGTGGACCGCATCCGCGGCCTGAACCCGAAGACCTGGGGCCGCTACGTCGAGAAGTACGAGGGCGACATCGTCAAGACGCGCGAGGCCATCGCCGGCATCGCCGACGAGTCGCGCGTGCCGATCAGCGAGTTCCGCCGCATCGTCTCCACCGTCCAGAAGGGCGAGAAGGAGGCGAGCCGCGCCAAGAAGGAGATGGTGGAGGCCAACCTGCGCCTCGTCATCTCCATCGCCAAGAAGTACACGAACCGCGGCCTGCAGTTCCTGGACCTGATCCAGGAGGGCAACATCGGCCTGATGAAGGCGGTGGACAAGTTCGAGTACCGGCGCGGCTACAAGTTCTCGACGTACGCCACGTGGTGGATCCGGCAGGCGATCACCCGCTCGATCGCCGACCAGGCGCGGACCATCCGCATCCCGGTGCACATGATCGAGACGATCAACAAGCTGGTCCGCACCAGCCGCCAGATGCTGCACGAGATCGGCCGCGAGCCGACCCCGGAGGAGCTGGCCGAGCGTCTGATGATGCCGCTGGAGAAGGTGCGCAAGGTCCTGAAGATCGCCAAGGAGCCGATCTCCCTCGAAACGCCGATCGGCGACGAGGAGGATTCGCACCTCGGCGACTTCATCGAGGACAAGAACGCGGTGCTGCCGCTGGACGCCGCCATCCAGGCGAACCTGCGCGAGACGACGACCCGCGTGCTGGCCTCGCTGACGCCGCGCGAGGAGCGTGTTCTGCGCATGCGCTTCGGCATCGGCATGAACACCGACCACACGCTGGAAGAGGTCGGCCAGCAGTTCAACGTGACCCGCGAGCGCATCCGCCAGATCGAGGCGAAGGCGCTGCGCAAGCTGAAGCACCCGAGCCGCTCGCGCAAGCTGCGCAGCTTCCTCGATACCTGATTGGGGACTTGGGTCTTTTGCAGATCGGAACGGGGGCCTTCGGGTCCCCGTTTTCGTTTTCCGGGCCGCACTCCGGGGTTGCACGGCGCGGCGTTTGGCGCCAAAGTCCCGCCTCCGTGGGCCTGTAGTTCAGCGGTTAGAACGCGCCGCTCATAACGGTGTTGTCGTCGGTTCGAATCCGGCCGGGCCCACCATATTTTCCATGAGATAGCGCGCTCGGAAATGGGCGCCCAACCCGATGGACACGCAAGCCACCGTGTCGCCCGCAGAATCGGGGGGCTTACCTCTCGCATCTCGTTGCGGATCGTGCTGATGGCATTCGTCCGATACGCCCGTGCGCTCCTTCATCTCCCGGTCCGGCGGACTTTCATGCGCTTTGCCTGCCCGATGTCGCGGCGGAAGGCCCGTTCGCGTGTTGCGGCAGCTGGTCCAGATGGGAGGGCAGGAAAAGGTGCCTGCGATGAATACAGCTCATCCGGTTCTCTGTGCTGTTCGCGATAATCTGAAAATCGACGAAATGAAAATATCCCCAGATGCATTTTGTGGCGGCGCGGAGAATCGGACGGTATATTGAACGGAAGAGCGTTTGGAATTTGCATTTTTCATGGATCATGACCACGTAAAGGGAGGTTGCTGTTTCTCCACGGGTGTGGCTGCGGCCCCCGTGCGGAACCGGCTCGCCGGATGGGACGCGGGTGACCGGACGAACGGTACCCACCGCTGCCAACGACGCCCCGGCGTCCTCACCACACGAAGGCTTCATGACCATGGATCTGATCGAAAAGCTGCCCGGGATGACGGACAACGACCTCGGCACCCTCGTCTCCAACGCCGAGCGCCTGGCGCAGACCGGTACGGCGAAACAGCAGCAGGCTGCGCAAGCCATGCTTCCCGCCATCCAGGCCGAAGTCGCCAAGCGGCACGCCCTCAAGCCTGCCAAGCGCGCACCGCGCACAGGCCGCAAGACGGCAGCCGGGTTGCGGGTCGCCTGACGTTGCCACGAACTCGCGCCGCCGATTTAACGCCTGCCTCCGAAAGGACTTCCATGACGATCGTGGACCGCACGCCCTCCCAACCGCGCACCGTCGTGGAGGGCGCGGCAACCCCGCTTCCCGCCGTGGCGAATAACGCGGACTCCGCCGCCCGCCGCCAAACGACCGACGAGTGCTATCGCATCGCGGCCAGCCTCGCCCACCGTCCCGGTTCTTAGGGCGGCCCTCCGGCAGCCTGGAACAACGACACTCAGGAGATCGACAATAGCCAAGCTATATGACGCGGATCCGGTCCGCGAAGGCCCGCGCCTCAACCGGGAAATCACCGCACGCATGGTGCGCCTCGTGGGCGCCGACGGAGAGATGGTCGGCATCGTCCCGCTGCGTCAGGCGTTCGACGCCGCGGCGGAAGCGGAGCTCGACCTTGTCGAGGTCGCGCCGCAGGCCGAGCCGCCGGTGTGCAAGATCCTCGATTACGGGAAGTTCCGCTTCGAGGAGCAGAAGAAGGCGAACGAGGCGCGCAAGAAGCAGAAGATCGTCGAGTTGAAGGAGCTGAAGCTCCGTCCGAACATCGACGACCACGACTACGACGTGAAGATGCGCGCTGCGATCCGTTTCCTGCAGGAAGGCGACAAGATCAAGCTGACCATGCGCTTCCGCGGGCGCGAAATGGCGCACCAGAACCTTGGCATGGATGTTCTGATCCGGGCACGCGACCAGCTTCAGGAGATCGCGAAGGTGGAGCAGATGCCGCGGATGGAAGGCCGCATGATGATCATGGTGCTGGCACCACGCTGAGGGCCTGCGGCGGGTCACTCAACGGAAAGCAAAAAGGACGGCTTCGGCCGTCCTTTTTGTTCGTTCTATCCGCTGTGCGTCAGAGCGCGCGCAGGTTCTCAGCCGAGACCTTGCCGCGACGCGGATCGCGCACCGCCTCGTAGGAGAGCTTCTGGCCCTCGTTGAGGTTGCCGATGCCCGCGCGCTCGACGGCGGAGATGTGGACGAAGACGTCAGCCGAGCCGTCTTCCGGCTGGATGAAGCCGAAGCCCTTGGTGGAATTGAACCACTTGACGGTACCGTTGGCCATGGGGTGCTTCCCTTTCTGGCGTTGCCCGCCCGGACATCGGGAGGGCATCAAACTCACTTCGGGAAGAGAACCAAACCCGGGACCCGGGCTGGAGAACGCAAACCCCAGAGCAAACTCGACGCCGTTCACATAGGGATGGGTGCCCGCCTCCACAAGCGGAATGATCGCGCCGTCGAGGCGGGCACCACGCTCCCGGCACTTGCCGCCGGGGCCGTCCTGTGAGCGGTATGCCGACGGCTACGGCCGATGCGGCGTGCGCCGCGGGTTCGCGAGGAAGAAGCGCAGCATCTCCCGCGAGGCGTCCGGCCCGCGCGGATCGGTGTAGGATCCGGCCGGGCTGCCTCCGGCCCAGGCGTGCTGCGCGCCCTGGATCGTCCATTGCTCGCACAGCACGCGACCGGTGGCGTCGGTGTGCAGCGTGCGGCTGTAGCCATGCCCGCCCGGCACCCGGCCATGCTCCACCACCGTCCGCAGCCCCGCCGCGCCCGCCTTGGCTTGCGCGGCGACGTCTTCGCCGTTGCGCGGGTGAACCGTGGTGTCCCGGTCGCCGTGGAAGACGATGGTCGGCACCGGGGTGGCGAATGGCTGTTCCGCCGCTCCTCCCCCCTGGCGCATGGCGGCGAAGGCGGAGGGAAGGTCGCGGGCCGCTCCGCGGGGCAGGCCGGAATGCACCCCGACGGCGGCGTAGAGGTCGGGGTAGGCGGCGCCCATGATGGCCGCCGCCGCCCCGCCGGCGGAGAGGCCCGCGACATACACGCGGCCGGGGTCGACGGGGTGGTCGCGCATGACCTGCCGGGTGATCCCCGCGATCAGCGAGGGCTCGCCGCCGTCGCGCCGCTGGTCGGCGGGGTTGAACCAGTTCCAGCACTTCTGGGCGTTGGCCGAGGATGGCTGTCCCGGGTAGGCGACGAGGCAGCCATGCTCCTCCGCCAGCGCGTTCATGCGGGTGCCGGCGGCGAAGTCATCCGGCGACTGGGTGCAGCCGTGCAGCATCACCACGAGGGGAAGCGGCTGGCCGTCGCGTTGGTTGGCGGGAACGTAGAGCTTGTAGGAGCGCGACCCGGCCGCGTTGCTGTAGGACGCCGCCGTGAAGGACGCGCCGTCCGGCAGCGGATCGGCCGGCGGGCGGGCGAGGTCGCCCACTCCGAGGTCGAGGCCGGCCGGCATGGCGCGGGCGGCAAGGCCGCGCAGGGTCTCGCCCAGGCCCGCCCGCGGCCCGGGATGGAAGCGGCCGCCGAACGTCCCGGCGGACGGGGGGCTCGTGGTGCGGTGCGGCGGCGTTGGGTCCGTCGCATCCACCGTGACGAACTCGGCATCGATGGTGGCCGGGGAGCCGGGACGCGCCGGTTCGGGCGCCGCGTCGGCTCCTGCGCCGCCCAGCAGACGCTGGATGAGGGCGGTCGCCTCGGCGAGCTTGCCGGTCCGGGTGAGGCGGGTCGCCTCGGCCATCCCGGCGGAGAAGCGGTCGGTCATGTCGGGAACTTTCTGTGCTCGGACGCGGGCTTCCAGGGAAGCCCGGTCCGTCGTCTTTCAGGAATGCGGCGGGCGGCGTTCGCCGTCAGCGCATACGGTCGGCAAGGGCCGCCTTGACGGCGGCGCTGGCGTGCAGGGCCCCCAGCACGGCGATCGAGGCGATGGCCGCGCGGGCGAGTTCGGGGGTGACGTCCTGGGCGATGGTGGCCAGCCCGAGGACCCGGATGTCGAGCCTCTGACCGGCGTCCCGCGCCGCTTCGAGGTCCGCGCGGGTGTAATGACGCAGGCCGAGATCGACGCTCTTGCGCGTCACGGCCTGCCGCACGGCGTCGCCGTGGCGGTCGATCTGGTTGCGGATCGCGGTGCGGATGAAGTCGGTGCGATTCGCGTAGAACCCTTCCTGCACCAGGAGATCGATGTGGCCGAGGTCGACATAGCCGAGGTTGATCGTGATCTTCTCGCTGTCGCCGGCCTTCGGCTTCGGTTCGGGTGCGTTGCCGGCCATCTCTATACCATCCCATCACCATCCAGTGAGATGGTAAGTGGGGTGATCCCGGAGCTGATCAAGGGGGTATCGGTGCCGCTCTGGTCCGATCATGGACTGCCGCCGAACCGATGACGCCAGCGCCTCGATGATGCGGCACACGATATCTATGTTGCCTTCTGGCGGACACCGGGGCGGCCGTGATCGTTGCAAGGAACGCGCTGCGGCTGCTCGGGCACGTCCGCCGGGCGCGAGATTGAAGGCATCCGGGGCAGGGGCCGCGGGCGTCCGTGCCCGCTGTTCCTAGGCTGGGTGTTCGAATGAGGCATTTGCGGATCCGCCGGACGCGCGTGATCCCGGATCGGACCTGAGGGAGATCACCGCGTGTCGCACGACCATAGGCATGAGCACGCCGGCCATGACCACGGGCGCGGGCATCAGCACGGTCCTGGCCATTCCCACGCCCCGGCCCGCTACGACCGAGCCTTCGCCATCGGCACCGCGCTGAACCTCGGCTTCGTTGCCCTGGAAGCGGTCTACGGCGTCATCGCCAACTCGGTCGCCCTGCTCGCCGATGCGGGCCACAACCTCTCCGACGTGCTCGGGCTGCTGCTGACGTGGGGCGCCGCCTGGCTCACCCGGCGCCGCCCGACCGACCGCCACACCTACGGGTTCGGCAGTTCGTCGATCCTCGCCTCGCTGCTCAACGCGGTGGTCCTGCTGATCGCGGTCGGCGCCATCGCCTGGGAGGCGGTCGGGCGCCTCGCGCACCCCGAGCCGGTCGAGGGCGGCACCGTGATGTGGGTCGCCGCGATCGGCATCCTGATCAACGCGGGGACCGCCTGGCTGTTCAGCGGCGGCAAGGACACCGACCTGAACCTCAAGGGCGCCTACCTGCACATGGCGGCCGACGCCGCGGTGTCGCTGGGCGTGGTGGTGGCGGCGCTGCTGATCCGCTGGACGGGCTGGCTGTGGCTCGATCCGGCGGTCAGCCTTGCCATCGTCGCGGTCATCGTCGCCGGCACCTGGGGGCTGTTGCGGGAATCGGTGAGCCTCGCCATGAACGCCGTCCCGGCCGGCATCAGCCGCCCCGCGGTCGAAGGCTATCTGGCCGGGCTGCCCGGCGTCGTCGCGGTGCACGATCTGCACATCTGGGGCCTGAGCACCACCGACGCGGCGCTCACCGCGCACCTCGTGCGCCCCGGCACCGGACCCGACGACGAGTTCCTGAAGCAGGTGGCGCACGACCTGAAGGAGCGGTTCGGCATCGGGCACGCGACCATCCAGGTCGAGCACGACGGCGGCGACTGCCACCTCGCCCCGGCCGACGTCGTTTAGACGGGAGCCGCTCGCCGGGGCGGCGGTCGGCTACCCGCCGTACTGCTCGTCCGTCACCTTCTCCATCCAATCGACGGCCTTGCCGTCGAGTTGCTCCTGGATGGCGATGTGCGTCATGAACGTGGTGGGCGAAGCGCCATGCCAGTGCTTCTCGCCGGGCGGAAACCAGACCACGTCGCCGGGCCGGATCTCCTCGACCGGACCGCCCTCGCGCTGCACCCGGCCGAGGCCGGCCGTGACGATCAGGGTCTGCCCCAGCGGATGGGTGTGCCATGCCGTCCGGGCGCCGGGCTCGAACGTGACGCTGGCCGCCATCGCACGGGCGGGGGCGTTCGCCTGGAAGAGCGGGTCGATGCGGACCGTGCCGGTGAACCACTCGCCCGGCCCCTTTGCGGACGGCTGCGAGCCAACGCGCGTGATGTCCATGGTCTTTCATCCTCCGGTCTTTGCCCCGGTCGGGGCCGCTGTTGAGCGACAATCCACGAGGTTCGGCGATCGGGCCTGCCGCGCGTGCTCGTGAATGAACCGTGCCGGAACCCGGCCGGTGCGTCGCACCGGCCCGTCCTCTGTTCCGCAGTCGCGATCAGGCGCCTAGGGACGCGGTGTCGATCACGAACCGGTATTTCACGTCGCCCTTGAGCATCCGCTCATAGGCCCTGTTGATCGCGTCGGCGCGGATCAGCTCGATGCCGGCGAAGGAATTGGCGGCAGCACCGCCGCCAACCTCATTCCCGTTGGGGCCATCCGTTCCGTCAGGCCGGCTGAAGCCGATCCATGCGCGACGCTGCGAACGCCGGAAGGGCGACGATCACGACCAGGACCCGCGCTGACACTGACGGTGGCTTGGTAACCGCTCCTGTCGAACAGGGTTCCCGCAACGACCGCACCCGAGGTGATCGCCGGTTGAACGATCCTGTCCGCAGTATTCACCTTCGGTCGGGCGCCAGAATCGGTGCTTCAGCATGAAGAAGCGTCATGAATGCCGCGTGAGAACGTCAAGAATCTGCTCGCGTTCCCGACGGTTGGCCGGGAGCGCCGCTTCACCAGGGCCGCGGCCAAGGTCGGGGGCTCGCAATCGGCCTTGAACCACACCATCCGCCAGCTCGAAGCCAAGCTCGGCATCCTTCGTGCGCCGCCTCCCTCCGTCGGATGAGTGCCTGCCACACGCGTGCGTCTCATGGCGGGTGCAACCGGATATCTGTACGTCCGAGCCATCACACGCTCCATCCGGGTTGTGCGATGGAGATGGAGCAAGGGGCGCGCCTGTGAAATCAGGAGTTCGTCATCGCGGCCCGCCCCGGAATCCTGATGGGAGGGCACGGGCATGCGCGACGCCTTCACGGTCACCAGGGTCACCGACATCGCCCCGGGGGCGGGATGGTCGTTCCCGACCGGCTTCACCGAGTTCGCCGGCGACCTGTACTTCATCGCCGAGGAGCCGGAGCACGGGCGCGAGCTGTACCGGATCGGGCGGGACGGCACCGCCGTCCGTGTCACCGACATCGCCGGAGGAAGCGCGTCCTCCCACCCCGACAGCCTGACGCCCTTCGGCGGCGCCCTCTACTTCAGCGCCGAGGAGTCGGAGCATGGGCGCGAGTTGTACAGGCTCGACCGGAACGGCGCCGTTTCCCTGGTCGCCGACATCACGCCGGGCAGCGGCGGGTCCAATCCGGGTTCGCAGCCGGAGCCCTTCTTCGAGTACCGCGGGGCGCTGTACTTCGACGCCGCCGATCCCGAACACGGCAACGAACTCTACCGGGTGAGCCGGGACGGCACCGTCTCCCTGGTCGCGGATATCAATCCGGGCCCGGCGGGCTCGAGCCCCACGTACTTCACCGAGTTCCGGGGCGAGATGTACTTCAGCGCGGGCGACGCGGCGCACGGCGCGGAACTGTTCAAGCTCGGACGGGACGGCGCGGTTTCCCTGGTCGCCGACCTCTGGCCGGGCGGCGAGTCGTCGATCCCCTACGGCTACACCGTGCACGACGGCGCCCTGTACTTCACGGCGGCCGACCCGGAACACGGGCGCGAACTGCGCCGGATGTCCCGCGATGGGACGGTGTCCCTGGTCGCCGACCTCAATCCCGGCAGTGCGAGCACCTTCATGTCCGACCTGGTGGAGTACCGGGGCGATCTCTACTTCCGGGCCGAGACGCCCGGGTATGGCGGCGAACTGTACAAGCTCGGTCGCGACGGCACGGTGTCGCTCGTCGCCGACATCTGGCCGGGGGCGCGGGGATCGAACCCGTCCGACTTTACGGAGTACCGGGGCGAACTCTATTTCAGCGCCGACGATCCGGAACACCGGACCGAACTCTACAAGCTGTCGCGGGACGGCACGGTGTCGCTGGTCGCCGACATCGCGCCGGGGGCGGTCAACTCCAACCCCAACAACTTCACCGAATACCGGGGCAGCCTGTTCTTCGCCGCCGACGAGCCCGAGCACGGCCGCGAACTCTACCGGCTCGACGCGGATGGGGAGGTCCACCTCGTCGCCGACATCAACCCCGACCCGGTGAGCGGTCATCCCTCCATGGGCGGCTCCGGACCCCACGGATTCTTCGAGCATCGCGGCGACTTGTACTTCGTCGCCGACGAACGGCAGCACGGCATGGAAGTGTACAAGGTGTCTGTGGGCGCCGCCGCTGCGGGCCTTGATCCGTGGTCCACGCTGCTCGGGTGTTGAGCGCCGGCGCGGCCCGTCATGGGGAGCGGCCGGGCTCCCCCAGCGCGCGGTAGCGGGCCTCGATGGCGTCGATGATGCCTTGCCCGCGCTCCGCCACGTAGCGCCAGAGCTGCGCGTGCACCGGCAGCAGCGGCAGGCTGCGCCGGTGCGCGACGTACCAGGAGCGCATCAGCGGCAGCCCTTCCACATCCAGTTCCCGCAGCAGGCCGAGCGCCAGCTCCAGCCCGATGGTGTGGCGCGAGATCAGCGCGACGCCGATGCCGGCCATCACCGCCTGCTTGATGGTCTCGTTGCTGCTGGAGGTCATCACCACCCGCGGCGTGAAGCCGCCGGCCTGGAAGAAGCGGTCGGTCAGCGCGCGGGTGCCCGCCCCCTCCTCGCGAGCGATGAAGCTGCAGCCGGCGAGGTCGGAGAGCCGCAGCCCGTGTTGACCGGCCAGCGGGTGCGCCGGGTTGCAGACCAGGACGCTGGGGTGCCGGGCGAATGCCTGCGCCACCACCTGCGTCTCGTCCAGGGGGTGGCCCATGATGGCGAGGTCGACCTCGCCCCGCGCCACCGCCTCGTTCACCTCGCGCCGGTTGCCGTCCTGCAGGTGGATGGAGACGCCGGGGCGCTCCGCCTGGAAGCGCGAGACGATGTGCGGGGCGATGTATTTGGCGGTACTCACAAGGCCGATGGCGACGTTTCCGCCGGTGACGTCCTTCAGCGCCTGCATCCTCCGGTCGGCGTCCTCCAGCGCCTGGAGGATGAGCGCGGCATGCTCCAGCAGGTCGTGCCCGGCCTCGGTCAGCACCACGCGCCGGCCCACCCGCTCGAACAACGGGAAGCCGCAATGGCCCTCCACCTGCTTGATCTGAAAGGAAACCGCGCCGGGGGTCAGGCCGAACTGCTCGGCCACCCGGGCGAAGGACAGGGTGCGCGCGGCGGCGGCGAAGATCTGCAGCTGGCGCAGCGTGGCGTGCTGGATGGTCATGGCGGCGGCTTTATTGAGGAATCCCTCGTCATAATGACCAGTGTATTTGAATATTCCTCGATGAAGCAATCGGCTAGCGTTTCTTCCGGACACAAAGCGACCTGCTCCGGGAGGGGACGAGATGAACCATATCGCGGGGAAGCCGACGATCGACCTGAAGGCCCGCTACGCCGCCGGCGTGCTGAAGTACCGGCAGATGGGCTACTGGGAGCCGGACTACGAGCCGAAGGACACCG
Source organism: Azospirillum sp. (assembly GCF_050789165.1). Taxonomy (NCBI): domain Bacteria; kingdom Pseudomonadati; phylum Pseudomonadota; class Alphaproteobacteria; order Rhodospirillales; family Azospirillaceae; genus Azospirillum; species Azospirillum sp. Next base: position 67,701 of record NZ_JBOZRT010000166.1, on the reverse strand, counting down.
ACGTGCTCGCGCTGTTCCGCATCACGCCGCAGGACGGCGTCGAGCCGGAGGAGGCCGCCGCCGCGGTGGCCGGCGAAAGCTCCACCGCCACCTGGACGGTGGTGTGGACCGACCGCCTGACCAACTGCGAGAAGTATCGGGCCAAGGCCTACCGCGTCGATCCGGTGCCGGGCACGCCGGGCCAGTGGTTCGCCTACATCGCCTACGAGCTGGACCTGTTCGAGGAGGGCTCGATCGCCAACCTCACCGCCTCCATCATCGGCAACGTCTTCGGTTTCAAGCCGCTGAAGGCGCTGCGGCTGGAGGACATGCGGATCCCCGTCGCCTACCTGAAGACCTTCCAGGGCCCGGCCACCGGAATCGTGGTGGAACGCGAGCGCCTGAACAACTTCGGCCGCCCGCTGCTCGGCGCCACCATGAAGCCGAAGCTGGGTCTGTCCGGCCGCAACTATGGCCGCGTGGTCTACGAAGCGCTGAAGGGCGGCCTGGACTTCACCAAGGACGACGAGAACATCAACTCGCAGCCCTTCATGCACTGGCGCGACCGCTTCCTCTACTGCATGGAGGGCGTCAACCGCGCCACGGCGGAGACCGGCGAGATCAAGGGCACCTACCTGAACGTCACCGCCGCCACCATGGAGGACATGTACGAGCGCGCCGAGTTCGCCAAGGAGCTGGGCAGCGTCATCATCATGATCGACCTGGTGATCGGCTACACCGCCATCCAGTCCATGGCGAAATGGGCGCGGCGCAACGACATGATCCTGCACCTGCACCGTGCCGGCCACTCCACCTACACCCGGCAGAAGAGCCACGGCGTGTCGTTCCGGGTGATCGCCAAGTGGATGCGCATGGCCGGGGTGGACCACATCCACGCCGGCACCGTGGTGGGGAAGCTGGAGGGCGACCCCAACGTCATCCGCGGCATTTACGACACCTGCCGCGAGACGCACGTGCCGCAGAACCTCCAGCACGGCATCTTCTTCGACCAGCCCTGGGCCGGCCTGAAGAAGGTGATGCCGGTGGCGTCCGGCGGCATCCACGCCGGGCAGATGCACCAGCTGCTGACCTATCTCGGCGAGGACGTGGTGCTGCAGTTCGGCGGCGGCACCATCGGCCACCCCGACGGCATCCAGGCGGGCGCCACCGCCAACCGCGTGGCGCTGGAGGTCATGGTCAAGGCGCGCAACGAGGGCCGCGACATCTGGAACGAGGGGCCGGAGATCCTGCGCGACGCCGCCCGCTGGTGCCAGCCGCTGCGCGCCGCGCTCGACACCTGGAAGGACGTCACCTTCAACTACGCCTCCACCGACAGCGTGGACTTCGTGGCCACGCCGACCGCGGCTTAGACGCATTCGGCCGTCATACCCGCGCTCTCTTGGTCGCCATTTCGTCACTTCTCTGGCCGTCACACCCGGCACTCTCTTGGCCGTCATCCCCGCGAAGGCGGGGATCCATAATGTCCGAGACAGCATGCCATGGGAGTTATGGATCCCCGCCTTCGCGGGGATGACGGGACGAAAGAGACGACGGGAGAGGGGAACGGGAGCGTGACGAGCGGCCAGCGGCAAAGATAAGGATCCTCAACCATGCGTTTGACCCAGGGCCAGTTCTCCTTCCTGCCGGACCTGACGGACGGGGAGATCACCATGCAGGTGCAGTACGCCCTCGACCAGGGCTGGGCGGTGGCCGTCGAGTTCACCCGCGACCCGCACCCGCGCAACACCTATTGGACCATGTGGGGCAACCCCATGTTCGACCTGCGCGACGCCAAGGGCGTGATGATGGAGATCGACGCCTGCCGCAAGGCCAACCCCGACCAGTACGTCAAGGTGCTCGCCTTCGACAGCTCGGAGGGGTTCGAGACGGTGCGCATGTCCTACCTCGTCAACCGCCCGGCCGACGAGCCCGGCTTCGAGCTGGTGCGCGCCGAAGGGCCGGGCCGGCGCGTCGACTACACGGTCCGCAGCCACGCCACCGCGCGGCCGGAGGCGCGCCATGGAGCGTGAGCCCCGATACCGGCTCGCCCCCTCCATCCTCTCGGCCGATTTCGCGCGGCTGGGGGAGGAGGTGGAGCGGGTGGTCGCGGCCGGCTGCGACCTCATCCACTTCGACGTGATGGACAACCACTACGTCCCCAACCTGACCATCGGCCCCATGGTGTGCGAGGCGATCCGGCCGCGCACCACCGCGCCCATCGACGTGCATCTGATGGTCAAGCCGGTGGACGCACTGGTGCCGCTGTTCGCCAAGGCCGGCGCCGACCTCATCAGCTTTCATCCGGAAGCGTCGGAGCACGTCGACCGCACGCTCTCGCTGATCCGCGAGCACGGCTGCCGCGCCGGTCTGGCGCTCAACCCGGCGACGCCGCTGCACCACCTGGACCACGTCATGGACCCCCTGGACCTGATCCTGGTGATGTCGGTGAACCCGGGCTTCGGCGGCCAGTCCTTCATCCCTGCGGCGCTCGACAAGATCGCCGCGATCCGCCGCCGCATCGACCGCCACGCCGCGGAAACCGGCCGGACCATCTGGCTGGAGGTGGACGGCGGCATCAAGCCGGCCAACATCCGCGCGGTCGCCGACGCCGGCGCCGACACCTTCGTCGCCGGCTCCGCCATCTTCGGGGCGGCGGACGCCGACGGCGGCTACCGCGGCGTGGTCGGCCGCATGCGGGCGGCCCTGGCCGACGCTGGTATCGAGGGGAGGGCGGCATGACCGTGATGGACAAACCGGCCTCGATCGACCTCGACGCGCTGTACCGCGAGTCCGGCATCGGCGCCATGCTGGCCGGGATGGACCGCGAGCTGGTCGGCCTCACCCCGGTGAAGACCCGCATCCGCGAGGTGGCGGCGCTGCTGCTGGTGGAGAAGGCGCGCCGCTCGCTGGGCCTGGAGGCGGAGCCGCCCTCGCTGCACATGTGCTTCACCGGCAACCCCGGCACCGGCAAGACCACGGTGGCGCTGCGCATGGCCGGGATCCTGCACAGCCTCGGCTACATCCGCCGCGACCACGTGGTCAGCGTCACCCGCGACGACCTCGTCGGCCAGTACATCGGCCACACCGCGCCGAAGACCAAGGACGTGCTGAAGCGCGCCATGGGCGGCGTGCTGTTCATCGACGAGGCCTACTACCTCTACCGCCCGGAGAACGAGCGCGACTACGGCCAGGAGGCCATCGAGATCCTGCTGCAGGTGATGGAGGACAACCGCGACGACCTCGTGGTGATCCTCGCCGGCTACAAGGACCGCATGGACACCTTCTTCAAGTCGAACCCCGGCATGGCCTCGCGCATCGCCCACCACGTGGACTTCCCGGACTACGAGTCCGACGAGCTGCTGGAGATCGCCCGGCTGATGGTGGAGCGGATGCACTACCGCTTCGCGCCCGACGCCGAGCGCGCCATGGGCGAGTACATCGGCCGGCGCATGGCGCAGCCGCGCTTCGCCAACGCGCGCTCGATCCGCAACGCGCTCGACCGCGCCCGGCTGCGCCAAGCCAACCGCCTGTTCGAGGCGCGCGCCCGCGCCGTCGATGCCGACGCCCTGCTGACCCTCGCCGAGGAGGACATCCGCGCCAGCCGTGTCTTTGCGGTGTGATGCTTACCACACAAGCACCCTCCTGGCCGTCATCCCCGCGAAGGCGGGGATCCATAACTGGCAAGGCATGCTGCTTTGGAACGTATGGATCCCCGCCTTCGCGGGGATGACGGCCCAGAGAGGGGATTGGATACTTAGAGAACCATTCGCCTGACAAAAGTACCATTCAGGTCAGTCGGTAAAGCGCACTAGGATCGAACAAAAAAAGTCAGCCAGAGCCCAAGGCCACGACAACAACGGGGGAACGTCATGCCATACCGCCGCACCACGTTCAGCAAGTTCATCATCGACGACCAGCGCCGCCGCGGTGGAGGCGACACCAACCTGACGGCTCTGCTCAACGACGTCCAGACCGCGTGCAAGTACATCGGCACGGCGGTCGCGCGGGGCACGCTGCACCCCGTCGCGAACCCGCTGTGCGGCGAGCCGGACGCTCCCCCGTCCGGCTCGCCCACCCCTCCCTCCACCAACGTCCATGGCGAGGTGCAGAAGCCGCTCGACCTCATCGCCAACGAGATCATGCTGCGCACCTGCGAGTACGGCGGCCAGCTCTGCGGCATGGCGTCGGAGGAGATGGACGAGCCCTACGCCATCCCGGCCGAATACCCGCGCGGCCGCTACCTGCTGCTGTTCGACCCGCTGGACGGCTCCTCCAACCTGGAGGTCAACCTGACCGTCGGCACCATCTTCTCCATCCTGCGGGCGCCGGAGGGGGTGGAGGAGCCGACGGTCGCCGACTTCCTGCAACCCGGCACCCAGCAGGTGGCCGCGGGCTTCTCGCTGTACGGGCCGGCCGACATGCTGGTCGCCAGTTTCGGCGCGGGCGTGCACGGCTTCACCATGGACCGGGAGATCGGCGCCTACACGCTGACCCACCCCGACATGCGCATCCCCGAGGCGGCGTGCGAGTTCGCCATCAACGCCTCCAACGAGCGGTTCTGGGAGCCGCCGGTGCGCCGCTACGTCGAGGAGTGCACGCGGGGCCGCACCGGCCCGCGCGGGCAGGACTTCAACATGCGCTGGAACGCCTGCTTCGTCACCGAGGCCTACCGCATCCTGACGCGCGGCGGCGTCTTCCTCTACCCGCGCGACGTCCGCCCCTCGCACAAGCCGGGGCGGCTGCGCCTGCTCTACGAGGCCAACCCCATCGGCATGCTGGTCGAGCAGGCCGGCGGCGTCGCCAGCACCGGGCGCGAGCGCATCCTGGACGTCCAGCCGACCGACCTGCACCAGAAGGTGCCGGTGATCCTCGGCTCCAAGGCGGAGGTGGAACGCATCGTCGCCTACCACGCGGCGCACGACCGCGGCGAGGACGCGGCGTTCCACGCGCCGCTGTTCGGCACGCGCTCGATTTTCCTCGACACCGGCACCACGCCCCACGCCTGAGGAGGACCACACCCATGTCGGCCAAGCATCCGATTATCGTGGTCACCGGCTCCTCCGGGGCCGGGACGACCACTGTCACCCGCACCTTTCAGCAGATCTTTCGCCGCGAGAGCATCGCCGCCGCCATCGTCGAGGGCGACAGCTTCCACCGCTACGACCGCGTGGAGATGCGCGCCAAGGTCCGCGAGGCCGGCGAGACGCCGAACAGCACCTTCAGCCACTTCGGCCCGGCGGCCAACCTGTTCGAGGAGCTGGACACCCTGTTCCACCAGTACGGTGAGACCGGCACCGGCCGCGTGCGCAAGTACCTGCACGACGCGGCGGAGGCCGCCCCCACCGGCCAGGAGCCCGGCACCTTCACCCCGTGGGAGGACATCGAGCCGGGCACCGACCTGCTGTTCTACGAGGGCCTGCACGGCTGCGTGCGGACGGAGGAGCTGGACGTCTCCCGCCACGGCGACCTGAAGATCGGCGTGGTGCCGGCGGTGAACCTGGAATGGATCCAGAAGATCGACCGCGACCGCACGCTGCGCGGCTATTCCGAGGAGGCCATCGTCGACACCATCCTGCGGCGGATGCCCGACTACGTGAACTACATCTGCCCGCAGTTCAGCCGGACGCACGTCAACTTCCAGCGCGTGCCGACGGTGGACACCTCCAATCCCTTCATCGCCCGCGACATCCCGACGCCGGACGAGAGCATGCTGGTGATCCGCTTCGCCAACCCCAAGGGGATCGACTTCCCCTACCTGCTGTCCATGCTGAAGGACAGCTTCATGTCGCGGGCCAACACCATCGTCTGTCCCGGCGGCAAGATGGCGCTGGCCATGCAGCTGATCTTCACGCCGATGATCTGGCAGCTGATGGACCGCAAGAAGAAGGCGTTCTGAGCCATCAAGCCCCTCCCCCCTTGAGGGGGAGGGGCTAAGACCAACCCTTGGGAAGGGGACCCCGCCCATGACCGCGACCGCTCTGGTCCGCGAACAGGACCGCCTTGCCTTGCGCCCCGGGCGCCGCCGCTGCGCCGACGCGTTGCGCGCTCTGGCCATCGACGCGGTGGAGGCCGCGAACTCCGGCCACCCAGGCATGCCCATGGGCATGGCCGACATCGCCGAGGCGCTGTGGCGCCATCACCTGCGCCACGACCCGGCCGACCCGCACTGGCCCGACCGCGACCGCTTCGTGCTGTCGAACGGGCATGGCTCCATGCTGCTGTACGGCCTGCTGCACCTCACCGGCTACGATCTTCCGGCGGAGGAACTGCGGCGTTTCCGCCAGTTCGGCTCGCGCACGCCGGGGCACCCCGAACACGGCGTCACGCCGGGGGTGGAGACGACCACCGGGCCGCTGGGGCAGGGCATCGCCAACGCGGTCGGCATGGCGCTGGCCGAACGGCTGCTGGCCGCGGCGTTCAACTGGCCGGGGCACGTCATCGTCGACCACCGCACCTTCTGCTTCGTCGGCGACGGCTGCCTGATGGAGGGGATCAGCCACGAGGCGTGCTCGCTGGCCGGCACGCTGGGGCTGGAGAAGCTGGTGGTCTTCTACGACGACAACGGCATCTCCATCGACGGCTCCGTCGCCGGCTGGTTCGCCGACGACACCCCGGCGCGCTTCGAGGCGTACGGCTGGCGGGTGATCCGCGCCGTCGACGGCCACGACGCCGACGCCATCGACGCCGCCATGGCCGAGGCGCTGACACCCTGCGGCAAGCCGACGCTGGTCTGCTGCCGGACGGAGATCGGTTACGGCTCGCCGGGCAAGGCCGGCACCCACGACGTGCACGGCGCCCCGCTCGGAGCCGCCGAGGCGGCGGCGACCAAGGCGGCGCTCGGCTGGGACGCGCCACCCTTCGAGGTGCCCGGGGACGTGCGCGCCGCCTGGGACGCGCGCGAGCGCGGCGCTGCGCTGCGCTCCGGGTGGGAGGCCCGCTTCGAGCGCTACGCCCAGGCTTTCCCCGAGCTGGCGGCGGAGTTCACCCGGCGCATGCGGGGCGGCCTGCCGGCGGGCTTCGCCGACGCGGCCGACGCCTGGATCGCCGAGGTTGTGGAGCAGTCCGGCGCCATTGCCACCCGCAAGGCGTCGCAGCAGGCGATCCAGCGCCTGGCGGCGCTGCTGCCCGAGCTGCTGGGCGGCTCGGCCGACCTCACCGGCTCCAACCTGACGGACTGGCGGGGCTGCATGGAGGTGGGGCCGGGCAGCGGCGGCAACTACCTGCACTACGGCGTGCGGGAGTTCGGCATGGCCGCGGTGATGAACGGCGTGGCGCTGCACGGCGGCCTGCTTCCCTTCGGCGGCACCTTCCTGGTGTTCTCCGACTACGCCCGCAACGGCATCCGTCTGTCGGCGCTGATGGGGCTGCGCGTGGTCTACGTGTTCACCCATGACAGCATCGGCCTGGGCGAGGACGGCCCCACCCACCAGCCGGTCGAGCACGCCGCCAGCCTGCGCCTGATGCCGAACCTCGACGTCTGGCGCCCCTGCGACGCGCTGGAAACCGCCGTCGCGTGGCGTTCCGCGGTGGAGCGCGCGACCGGCCCGAGCGCGCTTCTGCTGTCCCGCCAGAGCCTGCCGGCGCAGCCGGGCGACGACCGCGCCACGAGGGCCGCGCGCGGCGGCTACGCGCTGGCCGACGCCGGGGGTGCGCCGGACGTGGTGCTGATCGCCACCGGATCGGAGGTCGCCGTTGCCATGGCGGCGCGGGGGCTGCTCGCCGAACGCGGCATCGCCGCCCGCGTCGTCTCCATGCCCTGCTGCGAGGCGTTCGAACGCCAGGACCCGGCGTGGCGGCACGCGGTGCTGCCGCCGGGCGTGCCGCGCGTGGCGGTGGAGGCCGGGGCGACCGGCCTGTGGCGGGCCTATGTCGGGTTGACCGGCGCGGTGGTCGGGCTCGACCGCTACGGCGAATCCGCGCCGGCGGGCGACCTCTACAAGCAATTCGGCATCACCGCCGAGGCGGTGGCGCAGCAGGCACAGCGGCTGTGCCGCGTATAACCGGGAGGAAAAGCAATGGCTCTGATCGCGCTTCGCCAACTCCTCGACCACGCCGCCGAGCACGGCTACGGCGTGCCCGCCTTCAACATCAACAACATGGAGCAGATGCTCGCGGTGATGAACGCCGCCGAGCGCACCAACGCGCCGGTGATCCTGCAGGCCAGCCGCGGCGCCTGCTCCTACGCCGGCGACGCGGTGCTGCGGCACCTCGTGCTGGCGGCGGTGGAGACGCACCCCGGCATCCCGGTGTGCCTGCACCTCGACCACGGCGACCGGCCGGAGACCTGCGTGTCGGCCATCGTCAACGGCTTCACCTCGGTGATGATGGACGGCTCGCTGGAGCCGGACGGCAAGACGCCGGCCAGCTACGCCTACAACGTCGAGGTCACCGGCCGCGTCGCCGCCCTGGCGCACATGGCCGGCGTCTCGGTGGAGGGCGAACTGGGCTGTCTTGGCTCGCTGGAGACCGGCCGGGGGGAGGAGGAGGACGGGCACGGCCACACCGGCACGCTGTCGCGGGATGCGCTGCTCACCGACCCCGACCAGGCGGCGGACTTCGTGGCGCAGACCGGGGTGGACGCGCTGGCCGTCGCCATCGGCACCTCGCACGGGGCCTACAAGTTCAGCCGCAAGCCGGAGGGCGACATCCTCGCCATGGACGTGGTCAAGGCGATCCACGCCCGGCTGCCCGGCACGCACCTCGTGATGCACGGCGCCTCCACCGTGCCGCAGGACCTCCAGGACATCATCAACGAACACGGCGGCGCCATTCCGCAGACCTGGGGCGTGCCCATCGAGGAGATCGTGGTGGGCATCCGGCACGGCGTGCGCAAGGTGAACATCGACACCGACGCGCGCCTCGCCATGACCGGGCAGTTCCGCCGCGTTTTGTCACGGAACCCGGCGGAGTTCGACCCGCGCAAGTGCCTGAAGCCGGCCATGGACGCCATGCAGGCCATGTGCGAGGAGCGCTTCGCCGCCTTCGGCGCTGCCGGCAAGGCCGCGTCGCTCAAGCCGCTGCCGCTGGACGCCATGGCGCAACGCTACGCCTGCGGCGAATTGTCGCCGGGCCTGCGCCTGCGCGCTGCGGCGGAATGAAAAGGAGGTGCCTTTAAGTTTGCGCTGCATCAATGTGACGCCCTTACGGATCCGATACATTGCCATTGGTAATATGCGCTTGGCCGTATCATGGCTGGCGGAAGCAATGCGAGGGTCCCATGCGTCACGCCGTGCAACCCTGGAGCGCCTCCTGGCGTGAGCTGGCCTTCCTGACGTGCCTGAGCGCCGCGGGGATCATCGCGTCGGTCTATGTCGCGATCCACGGCCCCACCGCCGAGGACCGGACGCACTTCGCCGCCGACCAGATCGTCGACCGCGGCCTGCACAACCTGAGCGCCGACGAGTGCCGCACCGCGCTGTCCACTCTGGTGGACGAGGGGCGCGGCCGCTCCGAGGTGCTGTGGCTGTGGGTGGAGGAGAGTGTCCCCGGCCGCAGCCTCCGTCGCTACGGCACCGCCGCGACCAGCGTGTCGCGCGCTGCTCCGCGCGCCCATGCCTTCCGTGCCGACGCCGTGCCGGCGGCGACCTGCGCCTACCCGTCCAACTCGCTTCATGCGCTGTCGCTCGGCGGCATCGCCCGCCCGGTGATCGACGCCGCGCCGGATCCCTGGGCCGCCGAGGGCGGGCCGTAACCGTCACGCCGCGTCCAGCGTCCGCCGGATCGCCGCAACCGAGAGGTCGGCGTCGGCCTCCGTCGTCGCGCCAATGACCGACAGCCGCATCACCCAGCGCCCGCGCCAGTTCGCTCCGCCGGCGAAACAGGTGCCGTCCTCCTGGACTCTCCGGATCACCCGCAGGGTGAACTCGTCGTCGTCCCCGAAGCGGACGACCACCTGATTCAGCACCACGTCGTTCAGCACCGCGATGCGCGGGTCGTCGGCCAGCGCCGCGGCCATGCGGCGGGCGAGCCGGCAGTGCCGCTCCACCATGTCTGCGACGCCCTGCCGGCCGAGGTGGCGGATCATCGCCCAGGTCGCGAAGCCGCGCGCTCGGCGCGACAGTTCCGGGACATAATGTGACGGGTCGCGCTCGCCCTCGGCGACCGGCGGCAGGTAGCTTGCGGCGATGGTCATCGCGCGGCGGTGCGCTTCGGCGTCGCGCACGATGGCGTAGCCGCAGTCGTACGGCGTCTGCAGCCACTTGTGGCCGTCCGTCGCCCAGGAATCCGCCGCCTCGATCCCGGCGCCCAGGTGCGCCCGCGCCGGGCAGGCCCGCGCCCACAGGCCGAAGGCCCCGTCCACGTGCACCCAGGCGCCGCGCGCGCGGGCCAGCGGCACGATGCGGTCGTGCGGGTCGAAGGCGCCGGTGTTGATCTGGCCGGCCTGGGTGATGACGATGCTTGGCCCGGTGCAGGCGGCGAGCGCCGCCTCGAACGCGTCCGCGTCCATGGCGCCCTGTTCCGTGGTCGGAACGCGTATCACCCGATTGTGCCCGAGGCCGAGGAACTGCAGCGCCGAGAAGACGGTGGCGTGGGCGTCTTCGCCGATCAGCACGGAGATGGGCGGGGCGCCGAACAGCCCGTCGGCCTCGACGTCCCAGCCGGCGCGGCGCAGCACCTCCCCGCGCGCCGCGGCGAGCCCGACGACGTTCGCCATGGTGGCGCCGGTGACGAACCCGACCGACGCCTGGGCGGGCAACCCCAGCAGGTCGAGCAGCCAGCGCGCGGCCACGGTCTCGGCCGCGGCGGCGGCGGGAGCGGCGACGTGGTTGCCGGCGTTCTGCCCCCAGGCCGCGGTCAACCAGTCGGCGGCGACGCCCACGGGGTGCGAGGCGCCGATGACCCAGCCGAAGAATCTCGGACCGGTGGTGCCGCTCAGGCCTGGGCCGGAGCGCGCGATCAGGTCGCGGACGACGGCGTCGGGCGGTTGGCCGGCGTCGGCGAGCGGCGCGTCGAAGGCCTCCAGAGCCTCGCGGTAGACCGCCTCCGGGCGCTGGACGCGCGCGTCGATGCCCCGGCGGTAGGCGATGGCGGCCTCGGCGGCCTGGCGCCATGCGGACTCGTGCTCGGGCTCCAGCCCCATCGTGATCCTCCCGTGGTTGTCCCTTTTTGGCCGTCATCCCCACGAAGTATTTGTGCGAAGCGAACAGGCATCCAGTGCTTACCGTAGCGCCTTCGTGGGGATGACGGCCAAAGAGGATCTCACAGCCGCCGCGAGGCGGCGCGGATCTCGTCCAGCACGGCCAGCGCGGCGGGGGAGAGCAGCGCGCCTTCGCGCAGCGTGATGCCGATCCGGCGCACCGTCCAGCCCAGCGCGACCCGCATCTCCACGAGGTCGCCGGCGGCGATCTCGTAGTGCAGCTGGTGCGGCGAGATCGCCGTCAGCATGTCGCTGCTGCGCAGCAGGCCGCGCAGCACCGCGAGGTCGCCGGTCTCCACTGAGGGCACCGGCGGCTCGACGGCGAGTTCGCGGAACGACTGGTCGATCAGGTGGCGGCCCGGGGCGCCGGGGCGCGGCAGGATCCAGCGCTGCGCCAGCAGGTCCTTCAGCGTCACCGGCGCGGTCAGCAGCGGATGGCCGGCGCGCACCACGATGCCCAGGCGGTCCTCGAACAGGCTTTCGCTGATCAGCCCGGCGCTCTTCACGTCGGCGCGCAGCGCGCCGACGATGAAGTCCACGTCGCCGTCGCGCAGGCCGGCGACCAGCACCTCGTATGGGCTCTCCACCGTGGTGACGCGGATGTTGGGGTGGCGCTGCAGGGCGGCGGCGATGGCGGTCGGCAGCACGTAGGTGCGGCCCAGCGGCAGCGCGCCGATGGTGACGCTGCCCTGCGTGGTGCCGGCGATGGCGGCGACGTCGGACTGCATGTGGCGCAACTCGGCGACGATGCGCTTGCCGCTCGACACGATGCGGGCGCCGACATCGGTGGGCACCATCCCGCGCATCATGCGCTGGAACAGCGGCTGCCCCAGCGCCTCCTCGACGCGGGCCAGCGACATGCTGGCGCCGGCCTGCGACAGGCCGAGGCGGGCGGCCGCGGCGGACAGCGTGCGCAGCTCCGACACGCCGATCAGCAGCAGCAGCGCCCGGCCGTTGAGCAGCAGGCTGGTGACCGCGTTGCGCTCGACCGCTTGCGCCCGCTTGCCGGTGCGGGCGACCTCGTCGAGGGTGCCGGCGACCTCCTGGGTGATGCGCAGCGCGCGGCCGCGCACCGCCTCGCCGTAGGCGTTGAGCAGCATGCCGCGCGGCTTGCGCTCGAACAGGGCGACGCCGAGGCTGCGCTCCAGCTCGGCGATGGCGCGGGCGATGGCGGAGGAGGCCTTGAAGATCTCCTCCGACGAGCGGGCGATGGAGCCGGTCTCCGCCACCGACAGGAAGTCGCGGATGTGGCGCAGGCTGGTCTCGATCCTCTCCGACGACGGCGCGAACTCGCTCATTCATCCCATCACAAAATGCACAGGCAGGGCCACGAAAGGGCAACGCCGCAACGTGTCCGGATGGCGGGCTTTCCGCAGCATGACCGGAATCGAAGCGGCGGGCATCACAAAATTGGGACGCTCCATCAGGGGGTGGCAACGGCGCGGGCGACGGGGGACGCTATAGTGGCGCTCAGCGCTTCGAACAATCGCGCCGGTCAATGAACAGCGGGGCGAACACCCGAACCGGCCGCGCGTGAAGAATAAATTGCACCAGCAGGTCCCGGAGGAAACGATGAGTGCCACCGTCACCCTCGAAATACGCTCCTTCATCAACGGGCGCGGCATGTCCGCGCGGCAGTGGCTGCTGACGGCCCTGTGCTTCCTGATCGTGCTGACCGACGGCATGGACGTGGCCATCATGGGCTTCGTGGCGCCAGCGATCATCGGCGACTGGGAGATCTCGCGCGCCGCCTTCGGCGTGGTCATGGGGGCGGCGCCCATCGGGCTGGCGGTCGGCGCGATCTTCGCCGGGTCCTCGTCGGACTGGTTCGGGCGCCGCAAGGTGCTGCTGCTGTCGGTGCTGAGCTTCGGCGTCTTCACGCTGCTGACCGCCTTCGCCCGCAACCCCACGGAAATGGCGCTGCTGCGCTTCCTGACCGGCCTCGGCCTGGGCGCGGCGATGCCGAACGCCACGACGCTGCTGTCGGAGTATGTGCCGGAGCGCTCCAAGTCGTTCCTGCTGGCCGCCATGTTCACCGGGTTCAACGTCGGCTCGGCCGCCATCGGCTTCATCGCCGCCTACCTGCTGCCGGTGCACGGCTGGCAATCGGTGCTGTTCTTCGGCGCGGCGGTGCCGCTGGCGCTGTTCCCGTTGCTGCTGCTGGCGCTGCCGGAATCGGCGCGCTTCATGGTGGTGCGCGATGTCGCGCAGGAGAAGATCGGCGCCGTGCTGGCCCGCATCTCCGGCGCCGACCTGACGGGCTTCACCCGCTTCACCCTGCGCGAGGACGCGGTGGCCGCCAAGCAGCCGATCGCCGTGCTGTTCACCGGCGCCTATGCGCTGCGCACCATCACGCTGTGGGTCACCTACTTCATGGGCCTGGTGGTCATCTACCTGGCCACCAGCTGGCTGCCGACCATGATGAAGGACGCGGGCATGTCGCTCGACCGCGCGGCCAACGTGACGGCGATGTTCCAGCTGGGCGGCACCGCGGGCGCCATCCTGGTCGGCATGGCCATGGACCGCTTCGGCGCCGTGCGCTCGATCAGCGTGACGTACGTGCTCGGCGCCGTGGCGTTGGTGGCGTTGGGCCTCGGCGGGCTGCAGTCGGCCTGGCTGGCCGTGGTGGTCGGCGTGGTGGGCTTCTGCATGAGCGGCGCGCAGACCGGCCTGAACGCATACGCCCCGGGCTGCTACCCGACGCAGGCGCGCGCCACCGGGGTGAGCTGGATGCTGGGCGTGGGACGGATGGGCAGCATCCTCGGCTCGTCCATCGGCGGCGTGCTGCTGGGCTTCGGCTGGGGCTTCGAGGGCATCTTCGCGGCGCTGGCGGTGCCGGCGGTGATCGCGGCGGCCTCGCTGTCCTTCGACGGTCCGTCGCGGCGCGCGCAGGCCAACCGCCAGCTCGACGAGCAGCCGGCGGCGGCCGAGTGATCTGAACACACCGAACGAAGAAAAGAAGGGAACACGTCATGGCACGGATCATCGGCGGCATCGCCTGTTCGCACACCCCGACCATCGGCTTCGCCGTGGACGCGGACAAGCGCAAGGACCCCGTCTGGGCGCCGATCTTCGAAGGCTTCGAGCCGGCGCGGCGCTGGCTGCAGGAGAAGAAGCCGGACGCCCTGTTCATGATCTTCAACGACCACGTGACGTCGTTCTTCTTTGACCACTACTCGGCCTTCACGCTGGGCATCGACGGGGAGTACGGCGTCGCCGACGAGGGCGGCGGCCCGCGCGACCTGCCGGCGGTCAAGGGCCACGCGGCGCTGGCGCAGCACATCGGCGCCTCGCTGATGGCCGACGAGTTCGACATGTCCTTCTTCCAGGACAAGCAACTCGACCACGGCAGCCTGTCGCCGCTGTCGATGCTGTGCGACCACGACGGGACGGCGTGGCCGGTGCCCATCGTGCCGCTGGCGGTGGGCGTGCTGCAGTTCCCGATACCCTCGGCCAAGCGTTGCTGGAAGCTGGGGCAGGCGCTGCGCACCGCCATCGAGAGCTACCCCGAGGACATCTCGGTCGCCATCGTCGCCACCGGCGGCCTGTCGCACCAGGTGAGCGGCGCCCGCGCCGGCTTCAACAACACCCAGTGGGACAAGGACTTCCTCGATCTGTTCGAGAACGACCCGGAGGCGCTGACCCGCCTGACCATCGCCGACTACGCGGCGCTGGGCGGCGTCGAGGGGGCGGAGGTCATCATGTGGCTGATCATGCGCGGCGCCTTGTCGGCCAACGTGAAGAAGCTGCACGAATCCTACTACCTGCCGTCCATGACCGGCATCGCCGTGGCGGTGTACGAGAACCAGGACCGGCCGCTGCCGGTGGACAAGGGGGCGGAGCAGCGCGCGCACATCGGCCGCCAGCTGGCCGGCGCCGAGACGATCGACGGCATCCACCCCTTCACCCACGCGGTCAGCGTCAAGGCGTACCGCCTGAACAAGTTCCTGCACCGCCTGATCGACCCGGAGCACCGCCGCCGCTTCCTGGAGGAGCCGGAGGCCGCCTTCGCCGCCGCCGGCCTCACCGAGGAGGAGAAGGACATGGTGCGCCGGCGCGACTGGGACGCGCTGATCCGCTACGGCGTCATCTTCTTCATGCTGGAGAAGCTGGGCGCGGTGGTCGGCGTGTCCAATCTTCACATCTACGCCGCCATGCGCGGCCAGACGCTGGAGGAGTTCCAGGCCACCCGCAACGCGCCCAACGCCCTCTATTCGGTGGCGGGCAAGCAGGGCCTGGGCGCCATCGCCTGGGACAAGAGCAAGTAACGACGAAGGGGGGCAGACGCCATGATCATCGACATCCACGGTCACTACACCACCGCACCCAAGGCTCTGGAGGCGTGGCGCCAGCGGCAGATCGCCGGCCTCACCGACCCCTCGCAGGCGCCGAAGGCGTCGGAGCTGACGATCAGCGACGCCGAGCTGATGGAGAGCATCGAGGTCAACCAGCTGGCCAAGATGCGCGAGCGCGGGTCGGACCTGACGGTGTTCTCGCCGCGGGCGAGCTTCATGGCGCACCACATCGGCGACTTCCAGACCTCGTCCACCTGGGCCGCCATCTGCAACGAGCTGTGCTTCCGCGTCTCGCAGCTCTTCCCCGACAACTTCATCGGCGCGGCGATGCTGCCGCAGTCGCCGGGCGTCGATCCGAAGACCTGCCTGCCCGAGATCGAGAAGTGCGTGAAGGAGTACGGCTTCGTCGCCATCAACCTGAACCCCGACCCGTCGGGCGGGCACTGGACGTCGCCGCCGCTCTCCGACCGCCACTGGTACCCGATCTACGAGGCCATGGTGGAATACGACCTGCCGGCGATGGTCCACGTCTCCACCTCGTGCAACGCCTGCTTCCACACCACGGGGGCGCATTATCTGAACGCCGACACCACGGCGTTCATGCAGTGCCTGACCTCCGACCTGTTCAAGGACTTCCCGACCCTGAAGTTCATCATCCCGCACGGCGGCGGGGCGGTGCCCTACCATTGGGGCCGGTTCCGCGGGCTGGCGCAGGAGATGAAGAAGCCGACGCTGAACGAGCACCTGCTGAACAACATCTTCTTCGACACCTGCGTCTACCACCAGCCGGGCATCGACCTGCTGACCAAGGTCATCCCGGTCGACAACATCCTGTTCGCGTCGGAGATGATCGGCGCGGTGCGCGGCATCGACCCGGAGACCGGGCACTACTACGACGACACCAAGCGCTACATCGAGGCGGCGCCATTCCTGAGCGACGAGGACCGCTTCAAGATCTATGAGGGCAACGCGCGGCGGGTCTACCCGCGGCTCGACCAGGCGCTCAAGGCGCGGGGGAAGTAGGGCGCAAAGCCCCTCTCCCGCGAGGGGAGAGGGGCTTTCTCATTCCGCCGCCAGCTCCCGCGCCACCTCCAGGAAGGCCCGCACCACGGCCAGCCGGCGCCGTTCGCGCAGGCAGACCACCGACTCCTCCATCTCCACCCGCACCCCGTCCAGCGGCAGCAGGACGAGGCGCGGGTCGGGGGTGAACTCGGCCGCCGAGATGAAGCCGAGGCCGAGGCCGGCCGCCACCGCCTCCACCACCGCCTCGCGGCTCTCGATCTCCAGCGTCGAGGCCGGGGCCAGCCCGGCGTCGGCGAAGGCCTGCTCGACCAGCGTGCGGGTCATCGAGCCGGGCTCGCGCATCACCAGGCGCTCCGCCGCCATCTCCTGCAGCGTCACCGCGCGCTGCTCCGCCAGCGGGTGGCCGCGCGGCAGCAGGGCCTTCACCGGGTCGCGGCGGAACGGCACGACGGTAAGGCGCGGGTCGTCCGGCACGCCGCCCAGCACCGCCACGTCGATCTTCGTGTCCAGCAGCCCCTGCAACAGGACCTGCGAGTTGCCGACCGACAGCGTCACCGTCGGCCCCGGATGCCGCTTGGCGAAGGCGGCCAGCAGCGGCACCGCGTGGAACGGCCCGTCGGCGCCCACCGCCAGCGAGCCGCCCTCCAGATGGCGGACCCCGGCCAGCAGTTCCAGCGCCTCCTGCTCGGCGGCGAACAGGCGTCGGGTGACGGCGAACAGTGCGTGCCCGACCTCGGTCAGCGCCACGCCGCGCCGGCTGCGGTCGAACAGCAGCACGCCGTGGGCGTCCTCCAGCGCCTTCACTTCCTGCGACAGCGTCGGCTGGGTGACGTGAAGCAGGCGCGCGGCTTTGGTGAAGCTGCCCTCGGTGGCGACGGCATGAAAGGCGCGAAGATGGGCGGTGTTTATCGATCTCATTGATGGAGCCGGCGGTGGAATGGGCGGAGCCTATGGTACGCCGCACGTGATCGCCCGCCAAGCGAGCGGCCCGCCTCCGCGTTCGGGTTGTGAGAATTTCTTATCATTGCAAGCCATGGATATTTTTTCTCCAGTCCGCTAAAACATCGCGTGCAATACCGGCATATGCCGGTAGCGTGGCCGTGATGTGCAGGGGGAGGGCGTCGTGGGCGTGAGGAACGGGGGCGAGCTTTCCGTGGAATCCGTGGCGGCGTTGGGAGCGCACCGTCTGGCCGGGCTGCTGGTGCGGCACGCCGGACGCGACGCGGCCCTGGCCGCCGACCTGGGCATGGCGCTGCTGGCCGCCGGCCCAGCCGACCGGCTGGCCGAGGCGCTGGCGGCGGACATCCAGGCCATCGACGCCGATCGCAGCGACTGCGACGCCACCGGGAGCGGTGGGATCGCCGCGAGGCTGGACCGGCTGCGCGCCGCCATCGCCGCCGACTTGGCTCCGCGCGCGCCGCAGTTGGCGGCGGAGCTGCTGGAGCGCTTCCTGCGCCTGGACGCCGGGGTGTTCGGGCGCTGCGACGACGCCGACGGGCTGATCGGCGACGTCTTCCGGCTCGCCGTTGCCGACTGCGGCCGGGCCTGGGCGGCTGTGCCCGACCGTGACCCGCGCCGGGTTGCCGAGCGGGTGTTCGAGCTGTTCGCCGAGAACGACCACGGCGTGCGCGACGACCTGGTGCCGGCGTTCCGGGACGCACTCGGGCCCGTCGGCCTGGACGCTCTGGAGGGGCTGATCCGCCACCGGCTGGGCGGGCTGGCCGCCGATCCCGGAAGCTGGCGCGAGGCGGAGCTGATCCGCGTGCTGATCGAGATCGCCGACGCGCGCGGCGACCTCGACGGCTTCATCGCCCTGCACGAGCTGGCCGGCACGGAGGCCGTCGCCGTCAACGACATCTGCGGGCGGCTGGTCGCCGCCGGCCGGCTGGAGGAGGCGCTGGAGCGCGCCGAGCGGACCGAGGCGCCGGACTGGCGCCGCGGCGACCTCGACCGGCTGCGCATCGGCATCCTGCACCGGCTGGGCCGTGTGGCGGAGGCGCAGGCGCAGCGCCGGGCGCTGTTCGCCCGCACGCTGTCGCCGACCGTGCTGGAGGAGTACCTGGAGGCGTTGCCGGCGGCCGAGCGCCCGGCGGCGCTGGCCGACGCGGTCGCCGTGGCGCGCGGCCACGTCGACGTGCACGGCGCGCTGGACCTGCTGGTCCGGCACGACCTCGACGCCGCCGCGATCCTGGTGCATGAGCGGGTGCAGGACATCAACCCGCAGCTCTACCGCGTGCTGCGCCCGGCGGCCGAGCGGTTGGCCGGGGCGCACCCGCTGGCCGCGGTGCTGCTGCGCCGCCGGCTGGCCGAGGGCGTGCTCGACCAGGGGCAGGCGGCGTCCTATGGCTACGCGGTGATGGACCTGGAGGCGGCCGAGCGGTTGTCCGGCGCGGTGCTGGACTGGGGCGGGCATCCGTCGGCCGACGCGTACCGCCGCGACCTCGCGGCGCGTCACCGTCCGAAGCGCGGGTTCTGGGAGCGCATGCGGCAGGCCGGGCTGGACTGGCAGCGCTGAAGGCGCTGGGAGACGCCCATACCGTTTCGTCGTGAAGCTCCTCTCCCCCGAGGGAGAGGGGGTATCCGTGCGGCAGCGCGGGGAGAGACTCTTTGTCCGGCTCTGCCGAGGCGTCATCCCCCTCTCCCCAAACCCCTCTCCCTTCAGGGGGAAGGGGCTTCGGAATGAACCGAAACCCGATCCAACCCTCTCCAATTCCTCGTGCGTCCATTGCCCGGGTCGCGAATGGCCTGCGTTGTTGCCATGCAATTGATTTATCCGTCTAAGTAAAGCTGAAGCGCTGCGTCCAACATACATGGATATGCAGAAGCTGAGTTTGGCTTATCGTTCGAAAACGAAAACGGTTTACCGAATCTTTGGAGTT
Organism: Azospirillum sp.; assembly: GCF_050789165.1. Classification (NCBI taxonomy): domain Bacteria; kingdom Pseudomonadati; phylum Pseudomonadota; class Alphaproteobacteria; order Rhodospirillales; family Azospirillaceae; genus Azospirillum; species Azospirillum sp. Next base: position 48,388 of record NZ_JBOZRT010000166.1, on the reverse strand, counting down.
ACCCGCCTAGCGTGACTCGCACTCGACGGGCAAGGAGTGCGTCGCTGGAGCCGGTTTATGCGGATTTATTGGACGAGTCTGCCGTGTTTTTTGGTTGTGACTCTGGCGTTGTGTGCGGCTGGCTTGGTTGCCTACCTCGATTACGCAAAGTTTGCCTCGACTTTTAATAAAGATCATCCGACGTTGGCGGTGCAACTGGTTGCGCTGGCGGTGCTGACGGCAACGGCCGCGGGCCTGCTGGCGTGGCGGGCTCCCGCGCTCCTTGAATCGGCTGCCCGTGGGCCCTTGCGCGGGATGGCGCTGGCCGGGGCGGCGGTGGGGACGGTGACGCTCGGTGCGCTGGCGGCCATGGGGGCCGAGGCGGTGCAGGTTCTGGCCGCGGACGCCGCGGTGGTGGCGCTGGTCGTGCTGCTGCTGGCGCACGAGGCCTTGCGGCTGCTTGCCGCCCGCACGTCGGGGACGGGGGCGGGGGAGGGCGGGGAGAGCCTCGCCGGGATCCGCGCCGCGCTGTTCCTCTTCATGCTGGCGGAGGAGCTGTCGCGCTCCTTCCTGCCGCTCTACGTGCGCGAGCTGTACACGCCGCTGCCCGGGCTGTCCGACACCGTGGCCATGGGGCTGCCGATCGCGCTGTTCATGCTGCTGGTGGCGGTGTTCACGCCGTTCGCCGGCGCCTGGGCCGACCGCTTCGGCAGCCGGCGCACGCTGCTGCTCGGCACGCTGCCGGCGGTGGCGGGGTTCGCCGGGACGGCGGCGGCGCAGACGCTGCCCGAACTGCTGCTCTGGCGCAGCGCCTGCGCGCTCGGCTACGCGGTGATGTTCATCGGTGCGCAGGGCTTCATCGCCCGCCACACCCGGCGGCAGGACCGGGCGCGCGGCATGGCGCAGTTCGTCGTCGCCGTGGTGGTCGCCGGCCTGTGCGGCGCGCCCATCGGCGGAATCCTGGCCGACCATCTCGGCCCGCGCGCGGTGTTCTGGGTGTCGGCGGCGCTGGCGCTGGCTTCGGCGCTGGCCGCCCGCGGGCTGCTGCCGTCCGAGGCGCCGGAGCGGGCGGAGCGCGCGGTGGCGTGGCGCGACTACGCGCTGGTACTGGCGAACCGCCGCTTCCTGGCGCTGCTGCTGCTGTCCTCGGTGCCGACCAAGGTGATGCTGACCGGCTGGCTGTTCTATCTGGTGCCGGTCCACCTGCACGATCTCGGCGAGACGCCGGCCGCCATCGGCCGCACCATGATGGCGTACGGGCTGACCATCGCGCTGCTCGGCCCCTGGCTGTCGCGCGCGGCCGACCGCAGCGGACGGCACGCCCTGTTCGCCGGGACCGGCGGGCTGGTCGGCGGCGTCGGCGCGCTGGCGGTGCTGCACTCCCCCGGAACGGCGGCGGTGCTGGCCGGCGTCGCGGCGCTCGGGCTGGCGCACGCGCTCAACAACGCCACGCAGCTGGCCCTGGTGCCCGAGGTGGCGCGCGCCGAGTGCGCCCGCATCGGCCGCACCAGCGTCTTCGCCATCTACCGCCTGCTGGAACGCGGCGGCGCCGTGCTCGGCCCGGTGATCGCCGCGGCGCTTGCCGATTGGTTCGGCGCGGTGGCGGCGCTGGGGGCGCTCGGCGCGCTCAGCCTGCTGACGTCGGCGGCGTTCTGCGCCGTGTTCGCGCGGGAGGCCGGCGCGCTCCCGCAGACCGTCGGGGAGGGCGCTCCATGACTCCCGCCCGCACCCGCCGTCACCCCACCACAGAAGCGATGACGCCCATGCACGACCATCTGGTTGCGGAGCGGACACCGCCCGTCGCGGCGCCGACCTTCGCGCCGAGCAACACCGACCGGCCCGACGGCGAGCCGATGGCCGCGCTCGCCGCCATCCTGCGGGCGCTGGGGATCTCCTCGCCCGAGGGGATGGGCTGGAAGGACTACGACAAGGTTATGCGCGCCATCGAGCCGCTGATCGGCAGCGGCCACGTGCTGCGCCACTTCGACTACACGCACCCCGCCGCGCTGCAGACCGGCACGGTGGAGCGGCTGCGCGCCGACTACACCGTCCGCCTCGCCTACACGGAGTGGGGCAGCCCGCTGCGTCCCACTCTTCTGTGCCTCGGCGGCATCGCCAACGCGGCGCGGCGCTTCGACTATCTGGCGAAGGCGCTGTCGCACCAGTACCATGTGCTGTGCCTGGACTGGGCCGGGCGCGGGCGCAGCGGCTGGCTGACCGAGCAGTCGGACTACAGCTTCGAGAGCAACGTCGCCCAGGTGATGGCGCTGATCCGCCACAAGCGGCTGGGCCGGGTGACGTTGATCGGCTCGTCGCTCGGCGGCTGCGTGGCGATGCGGGTGGCCAGCGAGGCGCCGCACCTGGTCGACCGCCTGATCCTCAACGACATCGGCCCGTTCATCCCGGTGGAGCGGCGCAAGCGCCGCGCGGAGTCGGTGGCGCGGCACTACGTCTTCCGCCAGCCGGCGCAGCTGTTTCGGCGCACCGGCGCCTCGCAGAAGAACGACGGGCCGGTGGACGACACCGTGCTGCTGCACAACAGCTTCCACCAGACCCGCTGGTCGGAGGAGAACGGCGGCCGCGTCTACCGCCACGACATCCGGGCGCTGCAGAGCTACCGCGACGAGGCCGGGCACGACCACGACCAGTGGGACGACTGGCAGCGCATCGACTGCCCGGTGCTGGAGGTGCACGGACTGATGACCGACGCGCTGCTGGACTCCACCATCGAGCGGATGCTGGCCAAGCCGCGGGTCAGCGTCCTGCACATTCCGCAGGTGGGCCACACGCCGACGCTCAGCGATCCGCTGCACATCGAGGCGCTGAAGGGCTGGCTGCGCACCCCCGACGACTGGCCGAAGGAGAGCACCGTCGGCTGGACGCCCGGCCCCGAGCGCGTGCTGTTCCGCTGAGGGAGGGCTGGGATGAGCGAGGGCTTCCACTTCGTGCGCCATGGCCAGACGTCGGACAACCTGCTCGGCGTGCGCTGCGGCGGCGACCGCGACGTGCCGCTGACCGCGCGCGGCCACGCCGACGCCGAGGCGGCGGCGGAGCGCTTCGCGCAGACCGGCCAGCCGTGCGGGCTGGTGATCGCCGGCCCGCTGCAGCGGACAAAGTCCACCGCGGCGCCGTTCGCCGCGGCGTTGAGGGTCCCGGTGGTGACCCGCGCGTGGCTGCGCGAGCGCACGCTGGGCGCCTGGAACGGCCTGCCGATCGCCGAGACCCGCGCCTGGATCGCCGAGGGGCGCACGCCACCCGGCGGCGAGGCGGAGGAGGATTTCGCCGCCCGCGTGCTGGCCGGCGTGGCGGAACTGGGCCGGGTGCTGGACGACTGGCCGCTGCTGGTGGGCAGCAAGGGGATCGCCCGGGTGCTGATGCACCGCTTGGCCGGGCGTCCGGGTGTCGAGCTGGGCAATTGCGCCGTCGTTCGCTTCACGCGGGCGGCGCCGGGCTGCTGGATCGCCGAGATCAGTGAAACAGAGGAACCGCGCGCCCCGCGCGTGACGAGGACCGAGGAGTAGGACGATGAAGCTCAAGATCGGAATGCGGTTGCTGCTGCTGGTGTTCGGCGTGGCGCTGCTCGGCGCCGTGGCGGGAGCCAGCGTCCATTTGACCGGGATGCGCGAGGCGCTGATCGAACAGCGCAAGGCCAAGGTGAAGGAGATGGTGGATGCCGCCAGCTCGGTCATCGCGCTGTACGGCGACCTGGAGAAGCAGGGCAAGCTGACGCGCGAACAGGCGCAGGAGCAGGCCCGCGTCGCCGTGCGCGCCATGCGCTACGGCGACGGGGAGTACTTCTTCGTCTACGACTTCCAGGGCCTGCTGCTCGTGCACGGCCTGCGGCCGCAGCTCGAGGGCAAGAACTTCCTGGACCGGGAGGACCCCTACAAGGTCCGCTACAACGTCCTGATGACCGAGGCGGCCAAGACGGGTGGCGGCTTCGTCGCCTACCACTACAGCCGCAGCGACGGCGCCACGCCGTCGCCGAAGATCGCCTACGCCACCGGCTACCAACCCTGGCAGTGGATGATCGGCACCGGCCTCTACACCGATGACGTGGACGAGGAGTTCCGCGCCCGTGCCGCGCGCGAGCTGCTGTTCACCCTGTTGGTGCTGACGATCAGCGTCGGCGTCGGCGTGTGGGTGGCGCGCGGGTTGTCCGGGCCGCTGCTGCAACTGCGCGACGTGCTGGGCCGCATCGGCAACGGCGACTATGCGGTGGACGTGCCGCACGCCGGGCGCCCGGACGAGATCGGCGACATCGCCCGCACCGTCCGCGGCCTTGCCGCCGCGCTGGCGTCGGCGCGCGACACGGCCACGAACCTGGACCGCGAGCGCGCGTCCCGCGACCAGCAGCGCGAACGCCTGTCGGCCCGCGCAACCCAGTTCGCCCGCGCGATGGACGAGGTGGTGGCCGGCTTGAGCAGCGCCGCCACCTCGCTGCACGGCCGTTCGGCCGCGCTGGCCGGTGACGCCGCCGCCGCGACCGAGCAGGCGCAGGCCGCCGCCGGCGCGGCGCAGGGCGCCTCCGTCAGCGTCGAGACCGCGGCGCAGGCCAGCGAGGAGCTGCGCAGCTCCATCGCCGCCATCAGCCGGCAGGTGGAGAGCGCCGCGCAGACCGCCGCCCGCGCGGTGACCGAGACCGCCAACACCACCGGCATCGTCTCCGGCCTGGTCTCCGCGGCCGAGCAGATCGGCGCGGTGGTCGAGCTGATCAACTCCATCGCCGGGCAGACCAATCTGCTGGCGCTCAACGCCACCATCGAGGCGGCGCGCGCCGGCGAGGCGGGCAAGGGCTTCGCGGTGGTGGCCTCGGAGGTCAAGTCGCTGGCCAACCAGACGGCGAAGGCCACGGAGGACATCCAGGCGCAGGTCGGCGCCATCCGCGCCGCCACCGGCAACGCCATCGGCGCCATCGAGGGCATCGCGGCGCTGATCAAGAACCTGAGCGGGCTGAACGGCGAGGTCGCCTCGGCGGTGCAGCAGCAGGAGGCGGCGACCCACCAGATCTTCGCCAGCGCCCGCGCGGCGGCCGACAACTCGCGCCGGGTGACCAGCAGCGTCGAGGCGCTGTCGACGACGGTGTCCACCACCAGCGCGCAGATGGGGGAGGTGACCAGCGGCGCCGAGAGCGTGTCCAACCAGTCCGAGCGCCTGAAGGACGAGGTGCGCCGCTTCGTGGCGGAGGTCAGCGCGGCATAAAGGTTGGGAGCGCGCGGGCACTCCGCGCGCTCCGTCCTGTTTACCGGGAAGGGCATCCCTTTCACGGAGCAGGACATGGCCAAGGCGGAATCGAAGAAGCAGCAGATGGCGGCGGGCGCGGCGCTCGCCGCGAAACGGGGCGAGACGCCGGAATCGCATCTGCGCGGTGCGTCCAAGGAGATGGCGAAGTCGATGTCGGAGAAGGAACTCCACGACATGGCCGCCACCAAGCGCAAGGATCTGCCGACCCGCGAATCGAAGCGCTGACCGGTCTGTGAAAGACAAATGCGCTTCAGGGCTCCCGGCATATAGTATCGACTGCCAACCACTTGACGTGTCCTCAGGCGAAGGGATGGTATTCCTCCGTTCGTCCAGCTTGGAACGGTGGCTTTGTTCTGCCAGGGTGGCGCGGCGTCGGCGGTATCATGCGTGGGGAGTCGGCGTTATACAGATGAAATGGAAACAGGACGGCTGATGCTTTCCATCGTCTACCGGAGCGTGGCGACGCGCCACCTGCCGGCGACCGAGCTGATCGAGCTGTGCATCACCAGCGCCGAGAAGAACGCCAGGAGCGATATCACCGGCTTCTTGGTGCAATACGACGGTGTCTTCCTGCAGGTCCTCGAAGGGCAGGGGCCGATCCTGGAACCGCTGATCGAGACCATCCGGGCCGACGACCGGCACACAGGCTTCAATGTTCTGTGCCGGGACGACGCGGCGCGGTCGCTGAACTTCGGCTTCTGGTCCATGAACATCGGGCCGCTCGACGATGCGGACATGCGGCGGATCGTGCTGGCCGACGGCGCCGCGGACTTTGCCGGCCGTTCGCTCGATCCCGACTACGCGCTGACGGTGCTGACCCGCGCGTATCTGGAAACCTGCTGGCGCGCCGACGTCGATCCGGCGGCGCGCGACCTGCGCCGCGGCGTCATCCCCAACTGGGTGCAGCCGACGCACGTCTCGGGCTCCGAGGCGCCCTGACCCCTGAGCGAGTGCCCCGTTGGAAGGGGCGTCCTGCCCAGAAGAGACCCCGCAAGTGGCATTGTGCCGCCCGGCCGCAGGGACGACCTCCGGTGCGGAGGTGCCATGTCCCTGCTTGCCCTATGCGCCCTGATGGCGTTCGCCGCGCACGCCCTGCGCTGGCGGCCCAACGGCATGCTGCGCTCGGTCTGGATGCTCGCCGTCATGCTCGGCGTGCTGGGCCTGCTGGCGTGAACAGCCCCTCTCCCTCAACGGCAGAAGGGAAGGGGATTCAGCCCCGCTCCAGCCATTCCCGCATGAACGCGACGAACCGCGGGTCCGCCGCATAAGCCACGTTGATGCGCATGGCCGGCGCCGACGGCGCCTTGTCCGGCACGAACACCGAGCCCGGCGCCAGGAAGATCCCCCGCTCCGCCGCCTCGCGCGCCAGGGCCAGCTCGTCGGCGCCCGGCGGCAGCTCGCCCCAGATGTAATACCCGCCGCCGGGCGGCGTCGGCACCCGGATGCCGATCCGGGCGAGCGCGCCGTCCGCCTCGTCGGCCGCCGTCTGGAGGCGCGCCTTCAGCTTGCGCAGATGGCGCAGGTACTGGCCGGTGGCGACGACGCCGTAGACGATGCGCTCGACATAGTCGGACGTGCTGACCACCGTCAGCATCTTCAGGTCGCACAGGGTGTTGATGAGCGCCGGCTTGGCCGCGACGTAGCCGACGCGCAGGCTGGCCGACAGTGTCTTGGAGAAGGTGCCGACGTAGATCACCCGCTCCAGCTGGTCGAGCGCCGCTAGGCGCGGGCTGGAGGCCGGCAGGATGTCGGCGAACGGGTCGTCCTCGACCACCGTGAAGCCGTGCTGCTCGGCGATCTGCAGCAGGCGGTGCGCGGTCGCCGGGGTGATCGAGCCGCCGGTTGGGTTGTGCGCCAGCGACTGGGTGAAGAACACCTTGGGCTTGTACGCCGCCGCCTTGGCGGCGAGGTCGTCGAGGTCCGGCCCGTCGGCGAGCCGACGCACCCCGACGATCTCCGCCTTGGCCAGCGTCAGCTTGCCGAACAGCGGGTAGTAGCCGGGGCTGTCGACCAGCACCGTGTCGCCGGGCTCGATCAGCTGGCGCGCCACGAGGTCGAGCGCGTGGTTGGCGCCCTGGGTCAGCAGGATCTGCTCCGGCGCCACCTTGATCGAGCGCTCGGCCAGGGTGAGGGCCAGTCGCTCGCGCAGCGGCAGGAAGCCCCAGGGGTTGCCGTAGCCGTGCTCCGCCGCGGCGCCGCGCGACGAGGCCATGTGGCGCAGATGGCTGCCGACCTCGAACCGCTCCATCCAGGAGGGCGGGGGGCGGCCGTCGCCAACCCGCACGGCGTAGCTCTGCACCAGCTGTTCGCGCAGCAGCGAGACGAAGTCCACCGCCTCCGCCACGTGCGCGGGGCGCCGCTCCGGCGAGGTTCGGCGCACCCGCGCCACGTAGTAGCCGGAGCCCTGCCGCGCCTCCAGGCGTCCCAGCGCCACGAGGCGGTCGTACGCCTCCGCCATGGTGTTCTTGGACACGCCGTGCTCCAGCGCGCCGACGCGCACCGACAGCAGGCGCTCGCCGGGTTTCAGCAGGCCGGAGTCAATCAGGCCGGCGACCCTCTCGACGATGCCGTTCACCCGGCTCATGGCGGTCCTCCGCGGCAACTGTCCCAGCCATAAGACTGGTACAGTGTCCGGGAGAATATCGCAAACTGTCCCTTGTCCCGTCCGGCCGCGCGGCGGATCATCGGTGTGCAAAGCATAAAACCGGAACGGACGGGAGAGGACCGCCTTGTCGCACAGCCGCCGCAGCTCGCGCATCCCCGGATTCCATCGCAAGCCGCCGCGGGAGCGGCTGCAGATCGTCGCCGACTTCGCCGGGCTCGACGCGGAGACGGCGGCGCGCCTCGCCGACACCGGCGGCCTCGGGCTCGACCTCGCCGACCACCTGATCGAGAACGTCGTCGGCTCGATGAACGTGCCGCTGGGCATCGCCACCAACATGAAGGTGGACGGCGAGGACGTGCTGATCCCCATGGCGACCGAGGAATCCTCGGTGGTCGCCGCGGTCTGCAACGCGGCGCGGCAGTGCTACGACGCCGGGGGCTTCACCACCTCGCTGTCCGGCACGCTGATGATCGCGCAGATCCAGACCGTGGGGGTGGCCGACCCCTACGCGGCGCGCCTGCGCATCCTGGAACGCCGCGACGACGTCAAGGCGGTGTGCGACGGCTGCGACCCGGTGCTCCTGAAGTTCGGCGGCGGCTTCCGCGACCTGGAGGTGCGGGTGCTCGACACCCTCAGCGGGCCGATGGTCATCACGCACCTGATCGTCGACACCCGCGACGCCATGGGCGCCAACGCCGTCAACACCATGGCGGAGACGCTGGCGCCGCACATCGCGCAGTGGACCGGCGGGCGGGTGTATCTGCGCATCCTGTCCAACCTCGCCGACCGGCGGCTGGCGCGGGCGCGGGCGGTGTGGCCGCTGGAGGCGATCGGCGGCGAGGAGGTGCGCGACGGCATCATCGGCGCCTACCACTTGGCCGCGGCCGACCCCTACCGCGCCGCCACCCACAACAAGGGCATCATGAACGGCATCAGCGCCGTCGTGCTGGCCACCGGCAACGACACCCGCGCCGTCGAGGCCGGGGCGCACGCCTACGCCGCACGCGCCGGGCATTACGGCAGCCTGACGCGGTTCGAGCGGACGGCGGATGGACACCTCAGCGGCACCATCGAGATCCCGATGGCGGTCGGGCTGATCGGCGGGGCGACCAAGCTGCACCCGACGGCGCAGGCCAGTCTGAAAATTCTCGGCGTCACCAGCGCCGAGCGGCTGGCGCGGATCATCGCCGCGGTCGGGCTGGCGCAGAACTTTTCCGCCCTCAAGGCGCTGGCGACCACCGGCATCCAGAAGGGGCACATGGCGCTGCACGCGCAGAACATCGCGCTGGTGGCCGGCGCGGTGGGCGACGAGGTCGACCGCGTCGCCCGCATCCTGGTGGAGCGCGGCACCGTCCGCCAGGACGTGGCGCAGGCGGTGCTGGAGGAGTTGCGGCGGGGCGGGTGAGAGAGTGCTTGCGTTGGGCCCCCCACCCAACCTCCCCCCACTGCGCGGGGGAGGAGTCTGAGCCCTCCCCCGCGCAGTGGGGGAGGGTTGGGTGGGGGCCGGGCGAGGAAACGCGGACGGCCCGCAACACCAATCAAGAACGACGAACGGAGGAAACCAATGAAGGCGCGTCTGACCTTTGCCACCGCGGCCTGCGCCGCCGCCCTGCTGTCCGGCGCGGGGCCCGCCGACGCCGAGATCGCCGGAAACCGGATCAAGCTGGGCGTGCTGACCGACATGAGCGGCTTCGCCTCGGACTCGACGGGCCAGGGCTCGCTGGTCGCGGCGCAACTGGCCGCCGAGGATTTCGCCAAGGAACTGCCCGGCGTCACCATCGAGGTCGTGCACGCCGACCACCAGAACAAGCCGGACATCGGCGCCGCCGCGGCGCGCCGCTGGCTCGACCAGGAGCAGGTCAACGCCATCCTCGACGTGCCGTTCTCCTCGGTGGCGCTGGCGGTGAACGAGGTGGTGCGCAACTCCAAGGCCGTGTTCATCGCGTCAGGCCCCGGCACCACCGAGCTGACCGGGCCGAAATGCTCGCCCAACACCGTGCACTGGACCTACGACACCTGGGCGTTGGCCAACGGCACGGCGCGCGCGGTGACCGAGGGCGGCGGCAAGACCTGGTACTTCCTCACCGCCGACTACGCCTTCGGCCACGCGCTGGAGAACGACGCCGCGGCGGTGGTGAAGAGCCTGGGCGGCACGGTGGTCGGCAGCGTCCGCCACCCGCCGAACGCGTCGGACTTCTCGTCCTACTTGCTGCAGGCGCAGGGCTCGGGCGCGAAGATCATCGGGCTGGCCAACGCGGTCGGCGACACCATCGGCTCGGTCAAGCAGGCCACCGAGTTCGGCGTGCTGAGCGGCGGCCAGCGCTTGGCGGCGCTGCTGATGCAGCTGACCGACGTGCACGCGGTGGGCCTGAAGGAGGCGCAGGGCCTCTACCTGACCGAGGCGTTCTACTGGGACCTCAACGCCGGCACCCGCGCCTTCGCCGACCGCTTCGCGGCGAAGATGAACGGGCGGCGGCCGACCGGCAACCAGGCGGGCGTCTACGCCGGCGCGCTGCACTACCTGAAGGCCGTCAAGGCGGCCGGGACGGCGGACGGCGCCGCGGTCGCCGCCAAGATGAAGGAACTGCCGACCGACGACCCGCTGTTCGGCAAGGGCTCCGTCCGCGCCGATGGCCGGGCCGTGCACGACATGCTGTTCTTCGAGGTCAAGAAGCCCGACGAGTCCAAGGGCGCCTGGGACTACTACAAGCTGGTCAGGACCATCCCGGCGGCCGAGGCGTTCCGGCCGCTCGACCAGGGCAACTGCCCGCTGGCGAAGAAATAGCCGGAGGTCAGTCGCGGTAGCGGCGGCGGGCGAGGGTGGCCTCGATCTCCTCGCCGCCGGCGCCGATCACCGCGGCGGGGTCGAGGGCGACCTCCAGGTCGGCGGGCTGCGGCGCCCGCTCCTTTCGGCGCTGCGCGTGCCGGCCGAGAACCAGATGGGCGAGCAGCGCCGCCACGCCCATGCCGGGGATGACGCTGGTGATCGCGGTGAACGGGTTGCTGAACAGCATGGCGGCCGCCGCGGAGCCGGCGAGGCCGCCGCCGATCTGCAGGAAGCCGGTCAGCGCCGACGCCGCCCCGGCGATGGCCGGGAAGCCGGCGAGCGCGCCGGCCGTCGTGCCCGGCAGGACCAGGGAGATGCCGAACGCCCACAGCGCGGTCGGGGCCATGACGGTGGCCAGCGACGGCGGCAGCACTCGCAACCCGATGCCGAACCCGGCGGCGCCGGCCAGCACGAAGGCGAGGCCGACCGGGATCAGGCGCTTGGCGTCCACGGTGCGCAGCAGGCGCCCGGTGATCGCCGCCCCGGTGGTGTAGGAGCCGGTCTGCAGCAGCATCGCCATGCCGAACTGCGTCGGCGTCAGGCCGACGGTCTCGATCATCACGAAGGGCAGCAGCGCCGCCAGCGTGTAGATGCCGCCCAAGGTCAGCCCCAGCACCAGCCCGGCGCGCATGAACACCGCGTCGGTCAGCAGGGTCTGGTAGTTGCGCAGCACGCGCGACGGGCGGACGTTCTCAGGGTTGCGGGTGAGGTTGGTCTCGGCTACCGTGCCGGCGTACAGCAGCAGGACGGCGATGCCGTAGACGGTCATGCCGTAGAAGATCGCCTGCCAGCCAAGCGTGCCGAGGATCAGCCCGCCCAGGGTCGGCGCCACCGCCGGCGCCACCGCCAGGAACAGGCCGATCAGGTTGAGGATGCGCGCCGAGTTCTGCCCGGTGAACTGGTCGCGCACCATGGCGCGCGAAATGGCGATGCCGGCCGCCGCCCCCACGCCTTGCAGGAATCGTCCGACCAGCAGAACGTCGATCGACCACGCCAGCGCCGCCAGCACGCTGCCCACCGCGTAGACCGCGAAGAATCCCAGCGCCACCGGCCGCCGGCCATAGGCGTCCGACAGCGGGCCGCAGGCCAGCTGCGAGAAGGCGAAGCCGAAGAAATAGACGCTCAGCGTCAGCTTCACCGCCGACGCGGTGGTGTGGAACGCCTCCACCAGCATCGGCATGGCGGGCGTGTAGAGCGCCAGGCTCAGCGGCCCAAGGGTGACGATCAGCGCACCCATGATCGCGGTGCGCATTTCCGACATGATCGGCTTCATGGCGCCTTCCCCTGGCGGGCTTCGTCCAGCAGCCGCGCGCGCAGGCGCAGCAGCATCGCCTTGAACACGTCCTGCTCCTCCGCGGTGAAGTCGCTGAGCAGCGCCGCGCGTGTGCTGGTGAACAGGGCGACGACGCGGGCTAGCAGCGGCCCGGCCTGCGGCGTCAGGTGAACGGTGCGGGCGCGGCGGTCGGTCGGGTCCGGCTCGCGCACGATCAGGCCGTGCGCCTCCAGCCGGTCGAGGAAGCCGATCAGGGTCATCGGCTCGACCCCCATATAGGCGGCGAGCGCCGTGGTCCGGGTGCCGGGGTAATGGCTGGCGTAGACCAGGGCGCGCGCCTCGCCGGGGGTGAGGTCCAGGTCGGTGCCGGCCAGCGCATGGTCGAAGCGCGCGCGCAGCAGGCGCGCGGCGTCGATCAGGGCGAAGCCGATGGGAATGTCGTCGGGCATGCTGATATACTAAGGGTGCCTTAGTAATTTGGCCAGCGCCGCGCTGGGCAGGGCAGGCATGCGCTCGGGCGTGGGGGCCCGGTTCAAGCGCTTTCCTCGGCCGCCACTGCCCCCCGCGCCTCGCGCCGGCGCATGATCTCGTAGGCGACGGCCCCCAGCACCGTCAGCGCGATCAACACCAGCGACAGCGCGTTCACCGCCGGCGTCAGGCCGGTGCGGACCTTGGTGGCGATGTAGATGGTCAGCGTCGTCTCCACGCCGCGCACGAACAGCGTGGTGTTGTAGTTCTCGAAGCTCTGCAGGAACGCGATCAGCGCGGAGGAATAGGCCGCCGGCATCAGGTAGGGCAGCGTGATCCGCCGGAACGCCTGCCAGTGCGAGGCGCCGAGGTCGAGCGCCGCCTCCTCCAGGCTGGTGTCGAAGCGCTGCAGACGGGCCAGCGCCATCAGCATGGCGTAGGTGGCGATGAAGCTGGACTGCGCGACGACGGTGAGGAACAGGCCGCCGGTCACGCCGAACCACTGCTTCCAGAACACCAGGGTCGAGATGCCGATGATGATCCCCGGCGTCAGCAGCGGCGACACCATGACGGCGTACAGCAGCGTGCGCGCCCGCCCGTGCAGCCGGTCGAGCAGCAGCGCCGCCGCGAGGCCCAGCGGCACCGCCACCGCGACCACCGCCGCGCCGACCAGCAGGCTGGTGCCCAGCGCCTGCCACATGCGCTGGTCCTCCGCCAGCACGCGGAACCAGTCCAGCGTGAAGCCGCGCCACGGCGTGACGGTGGGGAAACGGCTGGCGTTGAAGGTCGCCGCCGCCATGATGCCCAGCGGCAGGAACAGGTAGCCGAAGAAGACCGCCAGATACGCCCGGGTCATCAGGCGGCGCAGGCCGGCGGCGGTCATTTGGCGATGTCCGTCAGGCCGACGCGGAACAGCCGCATCATCACGAGGATGAAGCCGACGCACAGCACCAGCAGGATGAAGGCGTAGGCGGCGCCCTGGTTCCAGTTCCCGCCCTCGAAAAACCAGTTGTAGATGATCTCGGTGAACCAGCGGCTCTGCGGCCCGCCGAGCAGCGCCGGCACCGCGTAGCTGCCGGCCGCCAGCATGAAGGTCATGATGCAGCCGACCGCGATGCCCGGCTTGGCGTGTGGCACGACGATGCGGCGGTGGATGGCGATCCAGCCGGCGCCCAGGTCGCGCGCCGCCTCGATCTGGTGGCGGTCCAGCGTCTCGATGGCGTTGTAGATCGGCAGCACCATGAACAGCACGTAGACGTACACCATGCCGGCGATGACGCCGCCGTCGCCGCCCAGAAGCCGCACCGGCTCCGCCCACACGCCCAGCCCCACCAGCAGCGCGTTCAGCGGGCCGTTGTAGGCGAGGATGATGTACCAGGCGAAGGTGCGCAGGATCTCGTTGATCCAGAACGGCACCACCAGCATCAGGACGAGCGTGGGCAGCTTCCGCTTCGGCGCCACCTGGGCCAGGTAGAACGCCATGGGGTAGGAGAGCGCCAGCGTCACCGCGGTGACCAGCGCGCTGCCCCACACCGTCTTCAGGAAGATGCCCAGGTGGATGGCGTTGCTCCACAGCGTGCCGTAGTTCCTCAGCGTGTGCACGTCCTCCGGCCCGCCGATCTTGGACGGCGGCAGCATCGGGCGCAGCGAGTAGTCGACCATCAGCAGCTGCGGCAGCGCGATCATCAGCAGCACCCAGGCCGCCGACATCGCCAGCAGCGTGACGGTCAGCGGCGCGCCGTAGCGGCGCAGCGCCGGTTCCAGCACCGCCCTCACGCCGTGTCCCCCGGCGGCAGCACCACCGCGTCCTCGGCGCGGAAGCCAACGCGCGCGGCCGACTCCGGCGGGAAGGGAAGGGCGCCGCCGCGGTGCGGCGTGTGCACCTGGATGCGCGCGCCGCCGGCCGTCTCCAGCACCGCGGTGACGAAGGCGCCCTCGAAATCGCAATGGCTGACGCGGGCGGGCAGCGCGTTCTCGGTACCGTCGGCCTGCATGCGTTCGGGACGCACGAACAGAACGGCGCGGTCGCCGGGGCGCAGGCCGCGCGGGTTCCGGCCCAGCAACCGGCCCAACGGCGTGTCGAGCGCGGCGACTCCGTCCGCCGACTCGGCGACCGTGCCGGCGAAGCGGTTGGCCTCGCCGACGAAGGAGGCGACGAAGGCGGTGTCCGGCCGGTCGTAGATGGTGGCGCCGTCGCCGACCTGCTCGATCACGCCGTGATTCATCACGGCGATGCGGTCGGACATGGTCAGCGCCTCGCCCTGGTCGTGCGTGATGTAGATGAAGGTCACGCCGGTGCGGCGCTGGATGGCGCGCAGCTCGGCGCGCATGTGCTGGCGCAGCTTGAGATCGAGGGCAGACAGCGGCTCGTCCAGCAGCAGCACGGACGGCTCCACCGCCAGGGCGCGGGCGATGGCGACCCGCTGGCGCTGGCCGCCGGACAGCTCGGTCACCCGCTTGTCCGCCGCGTCGGGCAGCGCGACGAGGTCGAGCAGGCGCTGCACGGCGCTCCGCCGCTCGGCCTTCGGCACGCCGCGCACCTCCAGCCCGAAGCCGATGTTCTCGCCGACGGTCATCAGCGGGAACAGCGCCAGGTTCTGGAAGATCAGCGCGGTCGGCCGCTTGTTGGGGCCGATGCCGCGCATGTCCTGCCCGCCGATGCGGATGGTGCCCGACGTCGGCTCCATGAAGCCGGAGATCATGCGCAGGATCGTCGTCTTCCCGCAGCCTGAGGGGCCGAGGAAGCTGAAGAACTCCCCCGCGCCGATGGTGAGCGAGACGTCGCGCACGGCGGTGATCGCGCCGAAGCGCATGGTGACGCGATCGAGCGCGACGTCCCGGCTCATCCCTTTTCCGCCCCTGCCCGTCAGGCCGCCAGGAACCGGTCCTGGTACTCGTTGCGGATGGAGACGTACCATGCCTCTTGGATCGGCCACCACCACAGCTTGGTCAGCGCGTCGCCCGGATAGGCGTCGGCGAAGAACTGCTTGTTCAGGTCGGAGAGGTGCGCCTCCGCGCCCTTTGCCGTGGAGCTGATGCCGGAGTGGTTGGTGTACAGCGCGCCCGCCTGCGGCGTGTAGAACCAGTTGATCCAGGCGTAGGCGTTCTCCACGTTCTCCGCCTTCTTCGGGATGGCGAAGCCTTCCATCCAGGCGAGCGCCCCTTCCTTGGGCGCCAGGAAGCGGACCGGCAGGTTCTCCTTGCGCAGGGCCACCGCGGTGGAATCCCAGGTCTGGCCGATGACGCAGCCGTTGGTTCGGAAGGCGCCCTGCGCCTCGTTCTCGTTGGTCCAGAACTGGCCGACCGACTTCTTGTTGGCGGCGGCCACCTTGAGGATGGCGTCGAAGTTGGCGCGCGCCTTGGCCTCGTCCTTGAACTGGTCGCGCACGGGGTGGGGCAGCTTGCCCTGGCTCTCCAGCCACAGCGCGATGCCGATCAGGCCGGAGTGGCCGCGCACGGTGACCTTGCCGGCGTGCTCGGGCTTCCACAGGTCGCCGTAGCTGGCCGTGCCGTATGTCAGCGGCGCCTTGGTCTGGTCGTAGGCCAGTGCCTCGGTGCCCCAGTCGGCCGGCGCGAAGTAGCGCTTGCCGCCCACCACGCCGCCCATCCCGGCCGAGCCGTCGACGGCCGAGGCGATGCAGCCGTCCCACTTCACCTTCGACTCGTCGAGCGGCTGCACCAGCTCCGCCTCGACGTAGTTGGGCACGCGGTCGACCGTGGGGTGGATGACGTCGAAGCCGGCGCCGCCGGTGGCCTTCAGCTGGTTCAGCAGTTCGTCGTTGGTGCCGTACTCGGTCAGCGTCGCCTTCACGCCGGTCTTGGCGGTGAAGTCGGCCAGCATGTCCGGGCTGATGTAGCCGGCCCAGGAGAAGACGCGCACGCTGCCGCCCGCGGCATGGCCCTCGCGCAGCATCCACGGCCCGACCGCGGCGACGCTGCCGGCGGCGGCCGCGCTCTTCAGCAGCAGGCGGCGGGTGAAGGCCTTGGCGACGTGCTGGATGGGGGTGCGGTCAGGCGTGCTCATGGTGTCCCTCCTCTCCCTGGTGTGTTCACGGGATTATGCGGAGGCAAGGCGGGGCCGGCAATTTCCCAGCGTGGACGTAGCCTAAACTTCATAGGTTCGTCGCGGGGCGGACACATCGCCTCACGGGTTGAACAGATTGTCCCGGACCGCCAGCAGGTGCATCCGCACGGCGTCGCGCGCCGCCACCGGATCGCGCGCCCGCAGCGCCGCGACGATGGCGCGGTGGTGCGTCTGGTAGATGGCGCGCCTCTCCGGCGTCACGCTGCGCTCCTTCAGCATGCCCCACTCCGCGTCGTCGCGGATGCGGTTCAGCACGGCGTAGAAGGCGTCCAGAAGCCCGTTGCGGCAGGTGGCGACCAGGGTGCGGTGCAGGGCGCCGTCCCAGTGCTCGAACTCCGGCACGGTGCGCGCCGCCTCGGACTCGGCGAGGCAGCGGTCCAGCTCGGCGAAATCGGCCTGGGTGGCGCGGGCGACCGCCAGCTCGGCCACCGCCGGCTCCAGCAGGATGCGCGCCTCCATCACCTCGGCCGGGCTGGCGTTCAGGAAGGCGGCGGGCGGCAGCAGCGTGGTGGCGATGCGGTCCTCGTCCGCCCCCTCGCCGACCAGGAAGGTGCCGCGCCCCACGCCGCGGGCGATGCGGCCCTCCGCCTCCAGCGTGTCGAGCGCGCGGCGCACCGTGTTGCGGGCGAGGCCGAGGGACTGCGCCAGCGAGCGCTCGGTCGGCAGCTGCTCGCCCGGGCGCCACAGGCCGCTGGCGATGGCGCGCTGCAGGTGGTCGTAGGCGATCCGTGCCCGGCCCAGCGTGTCGGGAGGCCTGATCGCGGCGATGGACGGCGGCTTGTGCATGCGGGCCGGTCCCCGTTGCGCGCGCGGAAGCGCACCATTCCTGAACCATAAGGTCCAGCGCCCCGGCCTGCCAATCCACTCGATTGGTATACGAATAATCAGCCATACGGCTAATTGACCGCACGGATTGTCCTGGGCAACGATTGAACCAGCGGTGAGGCAATTTTAAACCGATAAGGTTCACCCGAAAAAGGACCAGTCATGAAGCTGGCGACGATCCAAGGGGAGGGAGGGGCGCGCGTTGCGCTGGTGGATGCGGAGGCCGGCCGGGTCTGGCCGGTCGCTCCGCCGGCGTGGGCGCCGCAGCCCTGGGGGATGCTGGACGTGATCCGTGGATTCCGCGACCTGCGGGACACGCTGCGGCCGGAGGGGCCGGGCATCCCGTTGAGCGAGGTGACGCTGCTGGCGCCGATCCCGCGCCCGGCGCGCAACCCGATGTGCGTGGGGAAGAACTACTACGACCACGCGCACGAGTTCACCCGCTCCGGCTTCGACAGCAGCGCCAAGGGCGCGGCCGACGCGGTGCCGGAGCATCCCATCATCTTCACCAAGGTGCCGGAGACGGTGATCGGGCCCGGCGCGCCGATCCCCTACCCGCACGGGGTGAGCGACCAGGTCGACTACGAGGTCGAGCTGGTGGTGGTGATCGGCCGCGGCGGGACCAACATCCCGAAGGCCCAGGCGATGGACCATGTCTTCGGCTACACCATCGCCAACGACGTGACGGCGCGCGACATCCAGGCGCGGCACAAGCAGTGGTTCCTCGGCAAGTCGCTGGACGGCTTCTGCCCGCTTGGGCCGTGGATCGTCACGGCGGACGAGGTGGACCTGTCCGACATGCCGGTGCGCAGCTGGGTGAACGGCGAGCTGCGGCAGAACTCCAACACCCGCGACCTGATCTTCGACGTGCCGACGCTGGTCGAGACCATGTCGCGCGGCATCACGCTGCAGGCCGGTGACCTGATCCTGACCGGCACCCCGGCCGGGGTCGGGCTGGGCTTCACGCCGCCGAAATTCCTCAGGCCCGGCGATCGCGTGAAGATGGAGATCGGCGGCATCGGCGTCATCGAGAACACGCTGGAGGGTTGAGTCCATGGCGACCGTGACGGTCGACCGCATGGCGGTGGAGGTGGACGGCCAGGGCGACCCGGTGCTGATGATCCACGGCCTGGGAGGCACGTCGAACACCTTCGCGCCGCAGTGCGCGGGGCTGGCGAGCCGGTACCGCTTGGTGCGGCCGGACCTGCCGGGCTCCGGCCGCTCGGCCACGCCGGAGGGGGCGCTGTCCATCGGGCGGTTCGTGGCGGCCATGGCAAAGGTCTGCCAAGTGCTCGGCATCGAGCGGGCGCATGTGGTGGGCCACTCGCTGGGCACCATCGTGGCGCAGCATCTGGCGGTCGAGCATCCGGGGCTGGTGCGCTCGCTGACGCTGTTCGGGCCGTTGATGGCGCCGGCCGATGCTGGGCGGCAGGGCTTGCGCGACCGGGCGGCGAAGGCGCGGGGCGAGGGCATGCAGCCCATCGCCGACGCCATCGTGCAGGCGGCGCTGTCCTCTGACAGCAAGGCGCACCAGCCGGTGACCGTCGCCTTCGTGCGGGAATCGCTGATGCGCCAGTGCCCGGAGGGCTACGCCAAGACCTGCGAGGCGCTGGCCGCCGCCGAGGCCGCCGACCCGGCGCGCATCCGGGCGCGCACGGTGCTGGTGGCCGGCGACGAGGATGCGGTGGCGCCGGCCTCGGTGGCGCGGACCATCGCCGAGCGCATGAACGGAGCGGCGTCGCTGCGGGTGCTGCCGCGCTGCGGCCACTGGCAGCCGCTGGAGCGGGCGGCGGACTGCACGGCGATCCTGGGGGAGGCGCTCCAGGGACGCGGATAGAGCGGTTTGCAGCCGCTTCTAAGCCCCTCTCCCTCAAGGGGAGAGGGGCTCAAGGACAGGTTTCCCGCAAGAGGACCGCGCAAGACGGCCGGCGGAAGCATTTCAGGGAGGAAGCGATGGCGAACGTTCTCGTGACGAACGTGCGCATTCTCGACGGCACGGGCGAGTACCCGTACACCGGCGAGGTGCTGATCCAGGGCAACCGCATCCGCCGGGTGGCGCGCGGCCTGCGCAGCCTGCCGACCGTCGGCGCCACGGTGATCGACGGCGCCGGCGCCACGCTGATGCCCGGCATGACCGAGGCGCACACCCACTTCTCGTGGAACGACCAGCCCGACCTGGAATCCATCCAGCGCATGCCGCCGGAGGAGCACACGCTGTGGGCCGCCAAGGTGGCGAAGACCTACATCGACAGCGGCTTCACCTCCTGCGTCGGGGCGGCGGCGGCCAAGCCGCGCCTGGACGTGGTGATCCGCAACGCCATCAATTCCGGCCTCATCCCCGGGCCGCGCTACCTCGCCAACGGGCAGGAGATCGCTACCACGGGCGGCCTCGGTGACACCTCGCCGCCCCACATCCCGGCGCCGGAGCTGAGCTTCGGCTGGATCGTCACCGGGCCGGAGGAGATCCGCCGCGCCGTGCGCATGTTCGTCAAGTACGGCGTCGACCTGCTGAAGCTGAACATCTCCGGCGAGGAGATCGCCGGCGTCGCCGCCGAGGAGACGCCCATGTGCGACGACGAGGTCGCCATGGCGGTCAGCGAGGCGCATCGCCGGGGGAAACGGGTGTGCGCGCACGCGCGCTCGGCGGAATCGGTGAAGATGTGCGTCCGCCACGGGGTGGACATCATCTACCACGCCTCCTACGCCGACGAGGAGGCGCTGGACATGCTGGAGGCGGCGAAGGACAGGCACTTCGTGGCGCCGGCCCTGGCGTGGCTGATCCGCACCGGGCGCGACGCGGCGGATTGGGGCATCAAGCCGGACAGCCCGCTCGCCATCAAGTACCAGCGCGAGGCGGAGATCGCCTGCGAGACCATGCGCAAGATGCTGAAGCGCGGCATCCGCGTGCTGCCCGGCGGCGACTACGGGTTCGCGTGGATCCCGCACGGCACCAACGCCAAGGACCTTCAGTACTTTGTCGACCACTGCGGCTTCTCGCCGATGGAGGCCATCGTCTCCACCACCAAGTGGGGCGGCGAGATCATGGGCCGGCCGGGCGAACTGGGGCAGGTCAAGGAGGGCTATCTGGCCGACCTGATCCTGGTGGACGGCGATCCCGTCGCGAACATCCGCATCCTGCAGGATCGCTCGCGGCTGCTGTTCATCATGAAGGACGGCGAGTTCCACAAGGCACCGGACATGGCGCCGCAGCGCGCCCGGTTCGGCGTGGGGGTGGTGGCGTGATGCGTGGGACGTGGCCGCGTCGGGCCCCCCTCCCGGCCTCTCCCCACTTCGCGGGGGGAGGTGTCAGGCCCTCCCCCGCGCAGTGGGGGAGGGTTGGGTGGGGGCCCAGCACTGGGGTTTTCCCATGAAGCAATTCATCCTCACCACCCTCAATGGCCTGACGCTCGGCGCCTTGTACTTCCTGGTCGCCAGCGGCTTCACGCTGGTGTTCGGGCTGATGCGCAACGTCAACCTCGCGCACGGGGCGCTCTATCTGCTGGGCGCCTACGTCGGCTGGTCGGTGGCGGACAAGACCGAGTACTGGCTGCTCGGCGTCGCCGCCGGGTTCGCGGCCACCGCCGTCCTGGGCCTCGTCTTCCAGCTGCTGATCTTCCGGCGCATGGAGGGGCAGGACCTGCGCCAGACTATGGTGACCATCGGCATCTCCATCGTGCTGGCCGACCTGATGCTGTGGGTGTGGGGCGGCGAGACCTACCAGTTCACCCCGCCGGACATCATCGACGGCTCGCTGGCGTTGCCGCTGACGCCGAACTGGCGCTACCCGACCTACCGCGTGGCGCTGCTGGTGGCCGCCGCCGCGATCGGCGTCGGGCTGTGGCTGTTCCTCAACCGCACCAAGGTCGGCATGATGATCCGCGCCGGGGTGGACGACCGGGCCATGCTCGCCGCGTCGGGCGTCAACGTGCAGCGCGTCTTCGCCATCACCTTCATGGTCGGCGCCGGGCTGGCCGGTTTCGCGGGGGTGGTCGGCGGCACCGCGCTGTCCATCGCGCCGGGCGAGGACGTGCGCTACCTGCTGGCCTCGCTGATCGTCGTCATCGTCGGCGGCCTGGGCAGCATCAGTGGCGCCGCGGTGGGCGCGCTCATCATCGGCCTCGCCGAGCAGTATGGGCTGGCCTATTCGCCGACCTACGGGGCGGTCTACACCTTCCTGATCCTGGTGGCGGCGCTGGCGCTGCGGCCGCAGGGACTGATGGGCCGCCGGGCATGACCATCGCGCTCTCCGACCCGACCGTCCGCACCCCGGCCAGCGCGGCGCTGCACGCGAAGGTCGCGAAGTACGCGCTGCTGGGACTGGCGCTGCTGGCCTACCCGCTGGTGGCCAGCGACTTCTTCATCGTGCAGATCGGCGCGCAGACGCTGTTCATGGGCACCATCGCGCTGTCGCTGATGTGGCTGGGCGGCTACGGCGGCATGGTCAGCCTGGCGCAGCTGACCTTCGCGGGCGTGGCGGCCTACATGATCGCGGTCTTCGGCGTGTCGAACAAGCCGGAGCTGTCGCTGGGCTGGGAATGGTGGGCGGCGATCCCGGCGGCGCTGATCGTCGCCACCGCCTTCGCGACGCTGACCGGCATGCTGGCGGCGCGGACCGAGGGCATCTACACCATCATGATCACGCTGGCCATCGCGGTGGCCTTCTCGCTGTTCTGCCGGCAGAACTACGCGATCTTCAACGGCTTCGCCGGCTTCGCCAGTCTGAGGCCGCCGGCGCCGTTCGGGCTCGACCTGCGGGCGCCGCTGCCCTTCTACTACCTGTGCCTCGCCTTCGCGGCGGGGGCGTACGCCGGCGTCGTCTACGTGACGCGCTCGACCTTCGGGCTGGCCTTGCAGGCGGTGCGCGACAACCCCAGGCGCATGCGCGCCGTCGGCTTCAACGTGTACGCCCACCGGGTTGCCGCCTACGCCATGTCGGGGCTGCTGGCGGCCATCGGCGGGCTGCTGCTGGCGTGGTTCAACGGGCGGATCTCGCCGGGCTCCATCGCCGCGGGGCCGAGCATCAACGTGCTGGTGATGGCGGTGCTGGGCGGCATGGCGCACCCCGTCGGCCCCTATGTGGGCGCGCTGGTCTTCATCCTGTTGCAGAACTTCGCGATCGACCTGATCGACCCCGAGCGCTTCAACCTCGTCATCGGGGTGGCCTTCCTCGTCATCGTGCTGGCGTCGCCCGACGGGCTGGTCGGGCTGTGGCGGCGGCTGACGGCGCGCAGGTCCGGGGGACCATCGACGTAACCGAAGAAACAAAAGGGAGGGAACCATGGTGCGGAGCGTGAAGGGTGCCTTGCTGGCGGCGACGATGCTCGCCGGTGTCTCCGCCGTGCCGGCGCTGGCCGCGGACAGCATCAAGGTGGGCGGGCTGGCGACGCTGGAGGGCGCGTTCACCGTGCTCGGCCAGGACGGCATGCGCGGGTTGGAACTGGCGCTGAAGGAGGCCAACTACACGGCCGGCGGCAAGAAGCTCGAACTGGTCAAGGGCTCCTCCGACGCCACGCCGGACAGCGCCATCCGCGCCGCCCGCAAGCTGGTGGAGCAGGACAAGGTGGACATCCTGGTCGGCCCGCTGTCGGGCGACGAGGGCGTCGCGATGCGCGACTTCGCCAAGAACTACCCGAACGTCACCTTCATCAACGGCTCGTCGGCGGCGCAGGACACCACGCTGCGCAACCCGGCGCCCAACTTCTACCGCTTCTCCACCGACGGCGTGCAGTGGGCCGCGGGCCTGGGCGAGTACGCCTTCAAGAACAAGGGCTACAAGCGCGCGGTGGTCGTCGCCGAGGACTACGGCTTTCCGTACAGCCAGGTGATGGGCTTCATGCTGGAGTACTGCAAGGCCGGCGGCAAGGTGGCGGACAAGTTCTGGGTGCCGATCGGCAACAAGGATTTCTCCTCGATCATCGCCAAGATCCCCGACAACATCGACGCCATCTACGTGGCGCTGGGCGGCGCGGACGCCACCAACTTCCTGACGCAATACGAGCAGTCGGGCGGCAACAAGCCGATGATCGCCGGCTCGATCACCGTGGACCAGACGGTGCTGGGCGCCAAGGGCAAGCGGCGCAGCTACCTGATCGGCACGCCGTCGGCCGGCCCGATCGCCGACACCTGGGACGATGCGGGTTGGAAGAAGTTCGTCGCCGACTACAAGAAGGCGTTCCCGGACGGGCTGCCGTCGCCGTCGCTGTTCGCGCACGCCTACTACATCGGCGGCAAGGCGATGATCGCCGGGCTGGAGAAGGTGAAGGGCGACCTGTCCGACGGGCAGAAGGGCTTCCAGGCGGCGCTGTCCGGCCTGACGCTCGACACGCCAACCGGCAAGGTCAGCCTCGACAAGAACCGGCAGGCCAAGGCCGACATCTTCCTGACCGAGGTGGCGGAAGGGCCGAACAACACGCTGATGAACAAGGTCGTCAAGGTCATCCCGCAGGTCACCCAGACCATGGGTATGGACGAGGCCGAGTTCATGAAGCTGGGGCCGGCCAGCCGCGACAATCCGGAGTGCCGGTGAGCGCCGGCAGCCGGCCCCCCACCCAAACCCTCCCCCACTGATGCGGGGGAGGGCTTCAACTCCTCCCCCCCGCGAAGTGGGGGGAGGTCGGGAGGGGGGCCCAGAGCGAGGACCGCATGGAACGAGCCGAACGCCTCAGATCCGTCGCCAGCGCCACCGCGCTGGAGCTCACCGGCGTCAGCCGCGTCTTCGGCGCGCTGCTGGCGGTGGACACGGTGACGCTCAGCGTCGCCGCGGGGGAGCGGCGCGCCATCCTCGGCTCCAACGGCGCCGGCAAGACGACGCTGTTCAACACCATCACCGGCGACTTCCCGCCGTCGAACGGCCGCATCCGCTTCTTCGGCGAGGACATCACCGAGCTGCCGCCGTACGAGCGCATCCGCCGCGGCCTGCGCCGCACCTACCAGAACTCGCAGCTGTTCCGCGGGCTGTCGGTGCTGGACAACCTGTACTTGGCGGTGCGCGGCGTCGGGCGGCGGCGCATGAGCCTGCTGCGGCCGGCCGAGGACCACCCGGCCCGGGTCTCCGCCCGCCAGCTCGCGCACGCCATCCACATGGAGGGCGTCGGCGACCGGCTGGTGTCGGAGCTGTCGCACGGGCAGCAGCGCCAGCTGGAGATCGGCATGGCGCTGGCCGGCGCGCCGCGCTTCATCCTGTTCGACGAGCCCGCCGCGGGCTTGAGCCCGGCTGAGCGGCGCGAGCTGGTGGACATCCTCGGCGCGCTGCCCCGCCACATCGGCTTCATCATCATCGAGCACGATTTGACGGTGGCCCTCCAGGTCGCCGAGACGGTGACCGTCATGCATCAGGGCCGCGTCTTCAAGCACGGCTTGCCCGCCGAGATCGAGAGCGACCCCGAGGTCCAGAAGATCTATCTGGGAGGCCAGCATGGCTGAGCCCGTCCTGGAGGTCTCCGACCTGCACGTCTACTACGGCCAGTCGCACGCGCTGCAGGGCGTGACGCTGCGGCTGGAGGGCGGCGTGCTGGCGGTGGTCGGGCGCAACGGCATGGGCAAGACCACGCTGTGCAACGCCATCATGGGCATGGTGCGGGCCGAGCGCGGGTCGGTGCGGGTGCTGGGCAGGGACATCCTCGGCCTGCCGCCCAACGACGTGGTGGCGCACGGCGTCGGCTATGTGCCGCAGGGCCGCCGCGTGTGGCCGTCGCTGAGCGTGGACGAGCACCTGCGGCTGGCCGCCGGGTCCAAGGGGCCATGGACGGTGGAGCGCGTCTACGACGCCTTCCCGCGCCTGAAGGAGCGCCGCAACAACGGCGGCGGCCAGCTCTCGGGCGGCGAGCAGCAGATGCTCGCCATCGGCCGGGCGCTGCTGGCGAACCCGAAGCTGCTGATCATGGACGAGCCCACCGAGGGACTCGCCCCGGTGATCGTCGAGCAGGTCGCCGCCATGCTGAAGCGCCTGGGCGGCGAGGCGGAGATCAGCGTGCTGCTGGTCGAGCAGAACCTCGGCGTGGCGCTGGACGTCGCGGCGCGGGTGGCGGTGATGGTCAACGGCCGCATCGCCCGCGAGCTGCCCTCCGCCGAACTGGCGCGCGACGCCGAGCTGCAACGGCGGCTGATCGGGGTGGGGAGCCACGGCCACGAGGACGAGGTCGCCCCCACGCCCGCCGCCGAGCCGGAACCGGAGGTGCGCGCCTACGTGGTGCGCCGCGCCTCCGCCGACCTGCCGACCATCGAGCTGTCCGACGAGGCCCCCGCCTACAGCGTCCGTCGCGCGCCGACGCGCTGGAGCCAGGGCGGCGCCGCGCCGGCCCGCGCTCCGGACCCGGTGGTGGAGGACGCGGCACCCCGCGAAATGGCGGTGCCGGTGGCGTTCACCGTCGGCCGCGCCGCCTACGTCGCCGGCACCTTCGACACCAAGGCCAGGGAGCTGTTCTTCCTGAAGAACCGCATCGAGGCGCTGGGGCTGTCGACGGTGACGGTGGACCTGTCCACCTCCGGCCGCCCCAGCCCCGCCGACGTCGGCCCGCCGGAGGTCGCGCGCCACCACCCGCGCGGGGCCTCGGCCGTGTTCACCAATGACCGCGGCGCCTCGGTCACTGCCATGGCGGAGGCGTTCGAGCGCTTCATCCTCACCCGCCGCGACGTCGGCGGGGTGGTGTCGGCCGGCGGCTCGGGCGGCACGGCGCTCGCCACGCCGGCCATGCGGCGGCTGCCGGTGGGGCTGCCGAAGGTGATGGTCTCCACGGTCGCCAGCGGCGACGTGAAGGCGTACGTCGGGCCGTCGGACATCTGCATGATGCACTCGGTCACCGACGTGCAGGGGATCAACCGCATCTCGGAGCAGGTGCTGTCCAACGCCGCGCACGCGCTGGCCGGCATGATCGCGCACCGGCCGCGCACGTCGCTGGCCGACAAGCCGGCGGTCGGCCTGACCATGTTCGGCGTCACCACGCCCTGCGTGCAGATGGTGCAGCGGGCGTTGGAGGAGCGGTACGACTGCCTGGTCTTCCACGCCACCGGCACCGGCGGGCAGTCGATGGAGAAGCTGGTCGATAGCGGCCTGCTCGCCGGCGTCATCGACGTCACCACCACCGAGGTCGCCGACCTGCTGATGGGCGGCGTGTTCAGCGCCGGAGAGGGGCGGCTCGACGCCGTCATCCGCACCCGCGTGCCCTACGTCGGTTCGGTGGGCGCGCTGGACATGGTGAACTGGGGGCCGCTCGACACCGTGCCGGCCGCATTCAAGGGACGGAACCTCTACCGGCACAACCCGCAGGTGACGCTGATGCGCACCACGGCGGAGGAGAACGCCCGCATGGGCCGCTGGATCGGCGAGAAGCTGAACCGCATGGACGGCCCGGTAAGGGTCCTGCTGCCGGAGGGCGGGGTGTCGCTGCTCGACGCGCCCGGCAAGCCTTTCCACGACCCCGCCGCCGACGCCGCCCTGTTCCGCGCACTGGAAGAGACGGTGCGGCCGGGGCCGAACCGAAAGCTCGTCCGATTGCCGTACAACGTCAACGACCCGGCGTTCGCGGACGCGCTGGTGACGGCGTTCGGGGAGGTTTCGCGATGATTTTGGGACGCGCCGGGCGCTGGGCCCCCACCCAACCCTCCCCCACTTCGCGGGGAAGGGCTTGTTCCTCCCCCCGTCGAAGATGGGGGGAGGTTAGGAGGGGAGCCCAACGCGCGCACTCCACCGCCAACGAGAAGGGAACCCCATGCCCCGCATAGCCCGCGCCAGCATCCTCGAGTCCTTCCGCGCCAAGATCGCTCAGCGTCAGCCGATCATCGGCGGCGGCGCGGGCACCGGCCTGTCGGCCAAGTGCGAGGAGGCCGGCGGCATCGACCTCATCGTCATCTACAACTCCGGCCGCTACCGCATGGCCGGGCGCGGCTCGCTGGCCGGGCTGCTGGCCTACGGCAACGCCAACGAGATCGTCGTCGAGATGGCGCGCGAGGTGCTGCCCGTCGTGAAGCGCACCCCGGTGCTGGCCGGCGTCAACGGCACCGACCCGTTCATGATCCGCGACCATTTCCTGCGGCATCTGGGTGAGCTGGGCTTCTCCGGCGTGCAGAACTTCCCCACCGTCGGCCTGATCGACGGCACCTTCCGGGCCAACCTGGAGGAGACCGGCATGGGCTACGGCCTGGAGGTCGACCTGATCCGCGCCGCGCGCGCGCTGGATCTGCTGACCACCCCCTACGTCTTCTCCGAGGGCGAGGCGCAGGCCATGACGGAAGCGGGGGCCGACATCATCGTCTGCCACATGGGCCTGACCACCGGCGGCGCCATCGGCGCCGAGACGGCGAAGACGCTGGCGCAATGCGCCGAGGAGATCAACGCCTGGATCGCCGCCGCCAAGCGCGTGCGCAAGGACGTCATCGCGCTGTGCCACGGGGGCCCGATCAGCATGCCGGAGGACGCCGCGTACATCCTCGACCGCTGCCCGGAGTGCGACGGCTTCTACGGCGCCTCCAGCATGGAGCGTCTGCCGGTCGAGACCGCGCTGACCGAACAGACCCGCAGCTTCAAGAGCATCCAACGCAAGGCGCGCGAGCAATAGGGAGGTTTCGTCATGGACACCATCGGCGCGCTGGTCGCCTGGCTGGTCGTCATCGCCATCCTCGTCGCGGTGGTGGCCTACTTCCTCTACTTCTTCTACCGGCGCTCGACCAAGGAGGTGAGCTTCGTGCGCACCGGCTTCGGCGGGCAGCGGGTGGTGGTGAACGGCGGCGCCATCGTGCTGCCGATCGTCCACGACGTGACGCTGGTCAACATGTCGACGCTGCGCCTGGAGGTGCGCCGGGGGCGCGAGCACGCGCTGATCACCCGCGACCGCATGCGGGTTGACGTGGTGGCCGAGTTCTACGTGCGCGTCGCCCCCACCCCCGAGGCGATCGCCATCGCCGCGCAGACTCTCGGCTCCCGCACCATGAAGGCGGATGGGCTGCGCGAGCTGGTGGAAGGCCGCTTCGTCGACGCGCTGCGCTCCGTCGCCGCGGAGATGAGCATGGAGGAGATGCACGTGAAGCGCGGCGAGTACGTCAAGCGCGTGCGCGCCTCCGTCGCCGCGGGGCTGGAGCTGAACGGGCTGGAGTTGGAGAGCGTGTCGCTGACCAGCCTCGACCAGACGCCGATGGAATACTTCAACCCCTCCAACGCCTTCGACGCCGAGGGTTTGACCCGGCTTACCCAGGAGATCGAGCAGCGCAAGAAGATCCGCAACGACATCGAGCAGGACACTGCCCTGCAGATCCGCAACAAGAATCTCGAAGCCGAAAAGGTGACGCTGGAGATCGAGCGGGAGTCCGAATACGCCCGCCTCTCGCAGGAGCGTGAGCTGGAGGTCCGCCGCGCCGCGCAGCGCGCCGAGGTCGCCCGCGAGCGCGCCGAGCAGGAGCGCGCCGCCGAGGAGGCGCAGATCACCGCGCGCGAGCAGGTGGAGCGCATCCGCATCCTCACCGAACGCCGCCTGGAGGAGGAGCGCATCAACCGCGAGCGCGAGGTGCAGCGCCTGGAGGTCGAGCGCCGCAAGGCGCTGGAACTGGCCGAGCAGGAGCGCCAGATCGCTGTCGCCGCGCAGTCCCGCGCCCAGTCGGAGGCGCTGGCGCAGGCCGAGACGGCGCGCGCCCTGGCCGTCGCCGCGGAGGAGAAGGTGTTCTCCGCCCGCGAGGTCGAGCAGGCCGAGCGCCGCAAGCGGGTCGAGCTGATCGCCGCCGCCCAGGAGGTCGAGCGCGACGCGCTGCGCGTGCGGCTGGAGGCCGAAGCGGAACGCATGGCCGCCACTGACCGCGCCGAGGCTCAGCGCATCGCCGCCGAGGCCGAGGCGGAAGCCGACAAGATCCGCGCCGTCGCGGCCCGTCTGCGCTACGAGATCGAAGCGGAGGGGGCGCGGCAGATGAACGAGGCGCAGAACGTGCTGACGCCGGATTCCCGCGCTTCGGCCATGCGGCTGCGGCTCATCGACAAGCTGGAGGCGATCATCCGCGAGAGCGTGCGCCCCATGGAACGGATCGAGGGCATCAAGATCCTGCACGTGGACGGGCTGGGCATGAACGGCCACACCAACGGCGACGCGAACGGCACGGGCATCGCGGATTCCGTGGTGAACTCGGCGCTGCGCTACCGTGCCCAGGCGCCGCTGGTCGACCAGCTGCTGCGCGAGATCGGCATCGAGGGGATGGACATCAACAAGCTGGCCGGCGGGCTGGGGCACCGGGCCCTGGGCGAGCCGGAGGAAGGCAAGAAGCATTGAGTTGGTGGACCTCCTCCGCCCCCGGCGGGGGAGGGATTGAAAGGATGCACCATGGTCAAGGTCTACACCTCCACCGTCATCGACGCGCCGGCCGACCGGGTGTGGGCGACGGTGCGCGACTTCAACGCGCTGCCGGCGTGGACGCCCTTCGTCGCTGAGAGCCGCATCGAGGGCGGGCTGCCGTCCGACAAGGTCGGCTGCGTGCGCAACTTCCGCCTCCGGGACGGCGGGGTGATCCGCGAGCGGCTGCTGGCGCTGTCCGACTACGACTTCCAGTGCATCTACTCAATTCTCGAAAGCCCGATGGGTGTGCGCGACTACATCGCGACGCTGAAGCTGTCGCCGGTCACCGACGGCGATCGCACCTTCGCCGAATGGACCGCCGAGTTCGACTGCGACCCCGGCCGTGAGGCGGCGCTGAGCGAGCAGATCGGCCGCGGCGTCTTCCAGGGGGCGTTCGACACGCTGAAGGAACGGATGAGGCGTTGAGATGCCGCGCATCGTCCGCTCCACCGTCATCGACGCGCCGGTCGCCGAGATCTGGCGGATCCTGCGCGACTTCAACAGCCACAGGGACTGGCACCCGGCCATCGCCGACAGCCTGATCGAGAACGACCAGCCCGCCGACGCGGTGGGCGCGGTGCGGCGGTTCCGGCTGACGAGCGGCGGGGTGCTGCGCGAGCAGCTGCTGACGCTGTCGGACCGGGACCACAGCCTGTCTTATTGCATTCTCGACGCGCCGGTGCCGCTGATCGGCTATGTGGCGCAGATCCGGCTGCGGCCGGTGACCGACGGGGAGCGGACGTTCTGGCAGTGGTCCTGCGCCTTCGACTGCCCGGCGGAGCGCGAGGCTGAACTGACGCGGCTGGTGGCCGAGGGGGTATACGAAGCGGGATTTGCGGGACTCAAGCGAACCCTCTCCCCCCTGGGGAGAGGGCTGGGTGAGGGGGCCCGGCACAGTGCTGCGTACGGCCATGGCGGGACCCCCTCACCCCGCCCCACTCCCCAGAGGGGAGAGGGAGAGACGGACGCCATCGTCGTCCGCGCCCATGGCGGCCCCGAGGTCCTGCAATGGACGCGCGTCGCCGTTCCGCCGCCGGGGCCGGGCGAGGTGACGCTCCGCCAGAGCGTCGTCGGCGTCAACTTCATCGACGTGTACTGCCGCACCGGCTACTTCCGCCTGCTCAAGCCGCCCGGCGTGCCGGGCATGGAGGGTGTCGGCGTCATAGAAGCAGTGGGGCCGGGCGTCACCGGCCTGTCACCCGGCGACCGCGTCGGCTACGCCTGCGCGCCGGTGGGCGCCTACGCGGAACGCCGCACCATGCCGGCCGAGCTGCTGGTCACCCTGCCCGACGACATCGACGACGACACCGCCGCTGCGACCCTGCTGAAGGGTATGGCGGCGGAGTTCCTGCTGCACCGCGTGCACGCGCTGCAGCCCGGCGAAACGGTCGTGGTTCACGCGGCAGCGGGCGGGGTGGGCGTGCTGCTGGCGCAGTGGGCGGGCGCGCTCGGCGCCACGGTGATCGGCGTCGTCGGGTCGGAGGCGAAGGCCGGCGTCGCCCGCGCGCACGGCTGCGCGCACGTGCTGTCGGCCTCGGGCGACGTGGCGGCGCGGGTGCAGGAGCTGACCGGCGGGCGCGGGGCCGACGTGGTGTACGACGCCATCGGCCGCGACAGCGTGGCGCGCGACCTCGCCATGCTGGCGCCGTGCGGGCACATCGTCAGCTACGGGCAGGCCTCCGGGCACCTGGAGCCGCTGGACGTGGCGGGGCTCGCCGAGCGCTCGGCGCGGGTGTCGCGGCCGAACTTCGGGCATTACGTCGGCACGCCGGCGCAGGTGCGGCTGTCCTCGGCGCGGCTGTTCGAGGCCCTGCGGCGCGGGTTGGTGCGGCCGCTGGTCGGCGCCCGCCTGCCGCTGCGCGAGGCGGCGCAGGCGCACCGCCGGCTGGAGGACCGCTCCAGCGTCGGGGCGACGTTGCTGATCCCGTGACCGCCGCTATTCGGTGGCCGGCGGCGGGGTGTTGGTGTGCAGCCAATAGAGGCCGAGGCGGCGCATCACCTCGGTGAAGGCGTCGAGGTCGGCCGGCTTGCGGACGTAGCTGTTGACGCCCAGGCCGTAGCCGGCGGCGATGTCGCTGGCGTTGTCCGAGGTGGTCAGGATCACCACCGGCAGCCGCCGTGCCGCCTCCCGATCGCCGCGCGCACGGATGATTTGCAGCACGATCGATGCTCGGAGGAATCTCAAAAGC
The DNA here is from genome assembly GCF_050789165.1 of Azospirillum sp. Lineage (NCBI taxonomy): Bacteria > Pseudomonadati > Pseudomonadota > Alphaproteobacteria > Rhodospirillales > Azospirillaceae > Azospirillum > Azospirillum sp. Next base: position 16,586 of record NZ_JBOZRT010000166.1, on the reverse strand, counting down.
AGGAAGGCCTGCAACGGATACGAGCGCCGCCGTTCCCGGTTTCAGGCTGACGGCGGCGCTTCCGCGGCGGCCCGCGCGCATAGCCAGGCGCGGAAGGCGGCAAAGCCCGGATCTTCCCGCCGCGCCGGGCGCGACACCAGATACCAGGACCGGCCCATCGGCACCGCCAGCGGGAATGGCGTGACCAGCCGGCCGGCGGCCAGATCATCGACGATGTAGGGCTCGATCCCCAGCGTCACGCCGACGCCGTCGAGAGCGGCCTGCAGCGCCATGGCGTAGCTGCCGAAGGACAGCTCGCGCGCCGGCGGCGCCGGCAGGCCGGCGGCGGCGAACCACTGCACCCAGTCGTTCGGCCACTGCGAGTTGGACAGCAGCGTCGCGGCCGGCAGGTCCTCCGGCCGGCGCAGCGAGCCCGCCAGGGACGGGGCGCAGACCGGCAGCATGCCGGCGGTGAACAGCGGCTCAACCGTGTGGCCGGGCCAGTGCCCGTCGCCCAGCACGATGCCGCAGGTCCAGTCGTCGCGGATCGGCTGCGACGCGCCGCCGGTGGCGATGCGCACCTCGATCTCCGGATGTTCGGCGTGGAAGCCGCCCAGGCGCGGGATCAGCCAACGCACGGCGAACGTGGCGCCGACGCCGACCGTCAGCACCGGGCCGGTGCGCATGGCGGAGACCGCGTCGACGCTGCGCTCGATGGCGTCGAAGGCGGCGGTGAGGCCCGGCTGCAGCGCCCGGCCGCGTGGCGTGGGCACCAGCGCGTTGGCGCGCCGCTCGAACAGGGGAAAGCCGAGCCGCTCCTCCAGCAGGCGGACCATGCGGCTGACCGCGGCCTGGGAGACGTTCAGCTCCCCCGCGGCACCCGTGAAGCTGCCATGGCGCGCCGCCGCCTCGAAGGCGCGCAGGCCGTTCAGCGAGGGCAAGCGCCGCATTTCCGTCACCCCAAATTTTGCTGGGGGTGAGCATCAGGCAATGTCGTTTGCGGCGCAAGCGTGAGGATGTCACCTTTGATCCGCAACCATCAGAAATCCAAGTGGTGTGGAATGCTCACCGTTCCCCTGGCGCTGGGGCTCGGCGCCGCCGTGCTCGTCACCTCGTTCCTCAGCGGCCTGTTCGGGATGGCCGGCGGCATGGTGCTGATGGGCATCCTGCTGCTGATGCTGCCGGTGTCCACGGCGATGCTGCTGCACGGCATCACGCAGATGGCCTCCAACGGCTGGCGGGCGTGGCTGTGGCGGGAGCACATCGTGTGGCGGGTGGTGGTGCAGTTCCTGGCCGGCGGGACGGTGGCGGTCGGGCTTTTCACGCTGGTCGGGCTGGTGCCGGACAAGGCGGTATCGCTGATCGTGCTGGGGCTGTCGCCCTGGCTGGCGCTGGCGGTGCCGGGCGGCTGGTCGCCGGACGTGACGCGGCGCGGCCACAGCGCGCTGGCCGGATTCCTGTGCATCGGCATCCAGCTGGTCGCGGGGATCTCCGGCCCGCTGCTCGACGTGTTCTTCGTGAAGTCCGACCTGACGCGGCAGAGCGTCGTCGCCACCAAGGCGACCACGCAGGTCTTCGGCCACCTGTTCAAGTCGGCGTATTTCGGCTCGGTGGTCGCCGCGTCGGGCGGGCAGGGGGTGGACGCCGCGACGGTGGCGATGTGCGTCGCCGTTGCGATCACCGGCACCACGCTGTCGCGCCGCGTGCTCGACGCCCTGACCGACGCGCAGTTCCGCACCTGGAGCAAGCGCATCGTCATGCTGACCGGCAGCGTCTACCTGGGGCAGGGCGTGCTGCTGCTGGTGGCGCCCTAAAGCGGATTGTGATCCGCTTTAGATACATATGGCCTTACACGCCGGCCGGGCTACGGGCGCACGCGCGCCCAGGACCGCAGTCGCGGTCCAGATCGGATCGCAATCCGATCTAAGCCTCCGTCGGCTGCATCTCCGCCTTGAGCGCCTCGGCGAGGTGCCGGAAGGTCGCCTTGCGGCCGGAGCTGCGGCGCCACACCAAGCCGATGCGGCGGGGCGGGCTCTCGCCGGCCAGCGGCCGGACCTCCACGTCGAGGCCGCGCAGGATCCCTGTGTCGAGCGCCATCTGCGGCAGCAGCGTCACCCCCAGCCCGTTCGCCACCATCTGCACCAGCGTGTGCAGACTGGTGCCCTGGAAGGCGGAGTTGCGCGGCGCGTCGTCCAGGGCGCAGGCGGCCAGCGCGTGCTCGCGCAGGCAGTGGCCGTCCTCCAGCAGCAGCAGCTCCTCCAGGTGCATGTCGCTTGTGCGCGCCGTCGGCTTGGAGCACAGCCTATGCCCTGGCGGGCAGACCACGGCAAAGCGGTCGTCGGCGATGTCGATGCTCTCCAGGTCGCCCAGCGGGTAGGGCAGGGCGAGCAGCGCGCAGTCCAGCTCGCCGCTCTCGAGCCGGGCGATCAGGCGGGCCGTCTGGTCCTCGCGCAGGTACAGCTTCAGCTCCGGAAAGGCGGCGCGCAGGGCCGGCATCACGCGCGGGATCATGAACGGCCCGATGGTCGGGATCACGCCCAGGTGCAGCGGGCCGGCCATGGGATCCTCGGCGGCGCGGGCGATGTCCACCAGATCCTCGGCGTCCTTCAGCAGGGCGCGCGCACGTTCCGCCACCTCGCGCCCCAGCGGCGTGGGAATCACCGAGCGCCGCGTGCGCTCCAGCAGCGTCGCGCCGAGCAGTTCCTCCAGCTCCTGGATGCCGGCGCTGAGCGTGGATTGGGTGACGAGGCAGGCTTCCGCGGCGCGGCTGAAATGGCAGCGATCGACCACGGCGACGAGGTAGCGCAACTGGCGCAGGGTGGGCAGGGGCTTCATAAGTCGCATATTAATCGATTGAGTCGATCAATGCGATCTGAATTTTTTGTTTTTATCGCTGGTCCATAGCCCTTACGTTCCGTGCGGACACCGGGACGACGAGAGACGACAGTCGATCAAAAGGCCCGGAAAACCAGAAAATCAGCTCGTTATACAATTCGCAACACGGAGCATTTCAAATGTCGCTCATCGGCACCGAAATCAAGCCCTTCAAGGCGACCGCCTTCAAGAACGGCAAGTTCATCGAGGTCAGCGACGCCGACCTGAAGGGCAAGTGGTCGGTGGTGTTCTTCTACCCGGCCGACTTCACGTTCGTCTGCCCGACCGAGCTGGAGGACCTGGCCGACAACTACGGCGCGTTCCAGAAGCTGGGCGTGGAGATCTACAGCGTGTCGACCGACACGCACTTCTGCCACAAGGCCTGGCACGACACCTCGCCGGCGATCAGCAAGATCGAGTACACGATGGTCGGCGACCCGACCCTCGCCATCTCGCGCAACTTCGAGGTGCTGATCGAGGAGAAGGGCCTCGCCGACCGCGGCACCTTCGTCGTCGATCCGGACGGCAAGATCCAGATCGTCGAGATCACCGCCGGCGGCGTCGGCCGCAGCGCCACCGAGCTGCTGCGCAAGGTCAAGGCCGCGCAGTACGTCGCCTCGCACCCGGGCGAGGTCTGCCCGGCCAAGTGGGAGGAGGGCGAGAAGACCCTCGCCCCGTCGCTGGACCTGGTCGGCAAGATCTAACGCCGACTCCGCCTGCCGAGCCCCTCTCCTCCGCGCTCTCGGCGGATGCCCCAGGCATCCGCCTGACGCGACGGCGGGTCCATAGACCCGCCGTGGGAGAGGGTGCTCCACCAAAAAAGAAACCGCCTGACAACGAGGGTCGCCGCCATGTTGGATGAAAACGTCAAGGGCCAGCTGAAGGCCTACTTCGAGCGCATCACGCAGCCGGTCGTGCTGGCGGCCAGCCTGGACGACGGCCCGAAGTCCCGGGAGCTCGACTCCCTGCTGAACGACATCGCGGCGCTCAGCGACAAGATCACCGTGGAGCGCCGCGACGACGCGCGCACCCCCTCCTTCGCCATCGAGCGCGCCGGGACGGACGTCGGCGTCCGCTTCGCCGGCCTGCCGCTGGGGCATGAATTCAACTCGCTGATCCTGGCGCTGCTCCAGGTCGGCGGCCACCCGCCGAAGGAATCGGCGGAGGTGATCGAGCAGGTCAAGGCGCTGGACGGCGACTTCCGCTTCGAGACCTATTTCTCGCTGTCCTGCCAGAACTGCCCGGACGTGGTGCAGGCCCTGAACCTGATGAGCGCGCTGAACCCGCGGATCAAGCACGTCGCCATCGACGGCGCGCTGTTCCAGGACGAGGTGACGGCACGCCAGGTGATGGCGGTGCCCTCCGTCTTCCTGAACGGCGAGCCGTTCGCCCAGGGCCGCATGGGCCTGGAGGAGATCCTCGCCAAGATCGACACCGGCGCCTCGGGGCGCGCCGCCGAGAAGCTGAAGGGCAAGGACGCCTTCGACGTGCTGGTGGTCGGCGGCGGGCCGGCGGGTGCCGCCGCGGCGATCTACGCCGCCCGCAAGGGCATCCGCACCGGCGTGGTGGCGGAGCGCTTCGGCGGCCAGGTGCTCGACACCATGGCGATCGAGAACTTCATCTCCGTCTCCCACACCGAAGGCCCCAAGCTGGCCGCGGCGCTGGAGCAGCACGTCAAGGACTACGAGGTCGACGTGATGAACCTGCAACGCGCCGAGAAGCTGGTGCCGGCCACGGCGCCGGGCGGGCTGATCGAGGTGCAGTTGGCCGGCGGCGCCTCGCTGAAGGCGAAGACGGTGATCCTGTCCACCGGGGCGCGCTGGCGCCAGATGGGCGTGCCGGGCGAGGCCGAGTACCGCAACAAGGGCGTGGCCTACTGCCCGCACTGCGACGGCCCGCTGTTCAAGGGCAAGCGCGTGGCGGTGATCGGCGGCGGCAACTCCGGCGTCGAGGCGGCCATCGATCTGGCGGGCATCGTCGCCCACGTGACGCTGATCGAGTTCGACTCGGGCCTGCGTGCCGATGCGGTGCTGCAGCGCAAGCTGCACAGCCTGCCCAACGTGCGGGTCATCACCTCCGGCCAGACCACCGAGGTGCATGGCGACGGCACCAAGGTGACCGGCCTGTCCTACAAGGACCGCACCGGCGGCGAACTGCACCGCATCGACCTGGAGGGCATCTTCGTCCAGATCGGCCTGGTGCCGAACACCGAGTGGCTGAAGGGCTCGGTGGCGCTCAGCCCGCGCGGCGAGATCGAGATCGACGCGCGCGGCCAGACCTCGGTCTCCGGCGTGTTCGCCGCCGGCGACGCCACCACGGTGCCGTACAAGCAGATCGTCATCGCCATGGGCGAGGGCTCGAAGGCCGCGCTGTCCGCCTTCGACCACCTGATCCGCATGGTGCCGGTCGAGGTGCCGGCCGCGGCCTGACGCCGAAGCGCCATTCTTCGGAATCGCAAGGGGCAGCCCGGGACGCCGGGCAGCCCTTTCGTTTTGTTCGCGGCGCGCTTCGCTATTTTCACGGGCGAGGTGTGACGAATTTGTGTAGCGCACCCCCGGGGTCCGGGGGCACCATCGACGACAGGCAGCGCTTACGGCGGGTCCCCACCCCCGGCGGCCACCATAAGAACAAGGTTTCCGGAGGAGAGGCACCATGAAGACCAAGACACCCGGAATCGGATTCCTGGCCGCCTGCGCGGTCGCCGTCGGCCTGCTGGCCGCGCCGGCGCAGGCGGAGCAGAGCCTGTACGTCTACACATCCATGAAGGAATCGCTGATCGGCCAGCTGAAGGCCGAGTTCCTCAAGCGCAACCCCGGCATCAAGATGGACGCCCAGTCGGCCGGCGCCGGCAAGCTGATGGCGAAGATCGCCGCCGAGCGCGAGTCGGGCAAGATTCTCGCCGACGTGCTGTGGACCTCCGAGGTGCCGGACTTCTATCAGCTGAAGCAGGAAGGGCTGCTGCAGCCCTACACGCCGAAAGAGATCGGCGCGCTGCGCAACCCGTTCGCCGACTACGACGGGTCGTTCACCGCGGTGCGGCTGGGCACGCTGGGCATCGCCTACAACACCCGTTTCGTGAAGACCGCGCCGAAGGGCTGGGACGACCTGAAGGGGGCGGACTTCAAGGGCGCCTTCGGCATCGCCAACCCGGCGCTGTCCGGCACCGCGTACATGAGCGTCGCCGCCATGGCCAACGCCTTCGGCTGGCAGTTCTTCGAGGACCTGCGCGCCAATCGCGCCAAGATGGGGCAGGGCTCGGGGCAGGTGGTGGACGACACGGCGTCGGGCGACCTGAAGGGCAGCCTGGCGGTGGACTACATCACCATTGACAAGATGCAGAAGGGCGCCACGCTGGCGCTGGTCTACCCGCCGCAAATGCTGGTCATCCCCAGCCCGATCGCGATCTTCAGGAACAGCCCGAATCAGGAGGCCGCCAAGGCCTTCATCGATTTCGTGCTGTCCAAGGAGGGCCAGACGATCATCGCCGCCGAGGGCACGCTGCCGGTGCGCGGCGACGTGCCGCTGCTGCAGGGCTTCAACCTGCCGACCGTCGACGACGCGATGAAGCGGGCGCTGCCGCTCGACTACCCGAAGATGATGGCGGAGAAGGAAGCTACGGTGAAGAAATTCACCGAGATCATGCAGAAAAAGTGACGGTTCCCACCACCGCTCCCCCGCCTCCGGCGGGGGAGAGCTTTTGCGAACGGGTAGGACCGTCATGGCGAACGTCACGATCGAGAACGTCTGCAAGCGGTACGGCGCCAGGACGGTGCTGGACGGGCTGAGCCTGACGGCGGACGACGGCGAGTGCTTCACGCTGCTGGGACCGTCGGGATGCGGCAAGTCGGTGCTGATGCGCCTTATCGCCGGGTTCGAGGCGCCGGATTCCGGCACCATCGCCATCGGCGGCCGCGCCGTTGCCGACCCGGCGCGCGGCATCCTGGTGCCGCCGGACCGGCGTGGCCTGGGCATGGTGTTCCAGGACTACGCGGTGTGGCCGCACATGACGGTGGCCGAGAACGTCGGGTATCCCCTGAAAATCGCCGGCACCCCGTCCGCCGCCCGTGCCGAGGCGACCCGGCGCGCGGTCGCCATGGTCGGTCTGGCGGGGCTGGACGAGCGGCTTCCCTCCCAGCTCTCCGGCGGGCAGCAGCAGCGCGTGGCGCTGGCCCGCGCGCTGGTGTCGGAGCCGCGCCTGCTGGTGCTGGACGAGCCGCTGAACAACCTCGACGCCAACCTGCGCGAGGAAATGCGGTTCGAGATCAAGGCGCTGCAGCGCAAGCTGGGCATCACCGTGCTGTACGTCACGCACGACCAGGAGATCGCGCTGGGCATCGCCGACCGGCTGGCGGTGATGGACGCGCAAGGCCACCTGCGCCAGATCGGCACGCCGGAGGAGATCTACGAGACCCCGGCCGACGCCTTCGTCTTCCGCTTCATGGGCATCGCCAACTTCCTGCCGGTGCGCCGGCAGGGCGACGGCTGGGTGGCGGGCGAGGCCGGCGTGCCGTGGACCGGGCCGCCGCCGCAGCGCCCCGACCCGCTGCTCGCCGCCGGCTTCCGGCCGAGCGACGTGATCATGGCGCGGGACGGCGTCGGCCAAGGAGAGGGAATGCCGGCGACGGTGCGCCGCGCCAGCTTCCTCGGCGCCAGCGTCGATTACCTGATCGAGATCGGCGGCACGCTGGTCCGCGCCGCGCTGCCGAGCCACGACTGCCTGTCCCGCGGCCTGCTGTTCGCCGAGGGGGAGGGCTGCCGCGTCGCCCTCGACGGCGTGCAGTGGTTCGCCGGCGGCGCCCTGGAAGGCGGTGCGGCATGAGCACGACCATCCTGCCGAGCGCGGAGGGCTCCTCCGTCCTGCCGCGCGTCGGCACCGCGCAGATCCTGCTGGGCCTGTCCATCGGCATTCTGGTGGTCGTCGTCGCCGTGCCGGTGCTGCTGATCCTGTTCAACTCCTTCTGGGTGAACGGGCAGTTCAACGCGCTCGACGTCGTCAAGGTGCTGAGCCAGGGGGAGACCTACCAGGCGCTGCTCAACTCGTTGATCCTGGCCGGCGGCGTCACTATCACGGGCACGACGGTGGGTACCGTCTTCGCTTGGCTGGTCAGCCGCACCGACCTGCCGTTCAAGGGGGTGATGAAGGTCCTGTTCCTCATCCCCTTCATGCTGCCGTCCTTCATCGGCGCGCTCGCCTGGAAGATGCTGCTGTCGCCGCGCGCCGGCTACATCAACCGGCTGTTCATGGATTTCTTCGACACCGACACGCCGCTGTTCGACATCTATTCCTACGGCGGCATCATCGCCATCGAGACGATGTACCTGTTCCCCTTCGTCTTCATCCAGGTCAGCGGCGCCCTGGAGCGGATGGACCCGACGCTGGAGGAATCGGCGCGCATCTCCGGTGCCAGCCTGTTCACCATCACCCGCAAGATCACCATCCCGCTGGTGCTGCCCTCGGTGGTCTCCGGCGCCCTGCTGATCGCGCTCTACTCCATGGCGCATTTCGGCACGGTGGCGGTGCTGGGCGTCGAGGTGGGCATCTACAACATCCCCACCCTGATCTACGAGAAGATCCACCAGAGCGCCGGCAGCTTCACCTCGATCCGCACCGCCACCGTGTTGGCGACGGTGCTGGTCATCACCGCGGCGTTCATCCTGTGGCTGCAGAACCGCGTGCTGTCGCGCGGGCACTACCAGATCATCACCGGCAAGAGCTTCCGCCCGACCGAGTTGAAGCTGCGCGGCCTGCGCATCCCGCTCCTGATCTTCTGCCTCGCTTACATCGGCTTCACCATCGTGCTGCCGACGGCGACGATCTTCTGCGTCGGCTTCCTGAAGACCTACGGGCTGCCGATCGCGCTCGAGAACATGACGCTGCACAACTTCGAATACATTCTGTTCGAGTGGGACCTGACCCGCGGCGCCATCGTGAACAGCCTGCTGCTGGGCTTTTCGGCCGCGGTCATCACCATGTTCGCGGGCGTCATCATCTCGTACGTCATCGTGAAGATGCGCGTGCGCGGCAAGGGCATCCTGGAGTTCCTGGGGATGCTGCCATTCTCGGTGCCGGGCTCGGTGATCGCGCTGGGCACCATGCTGGCGTGGAGCGGCAAGTTCGGCATCAACATCTACAACACCGCCTGGATCATCCTGGTCGCCTACATCGCGCGCTACATGGCGTTCTCGCTGAAGGCCAACTCCGCGGCGCTGGAGCAGGTGCACGACTCCCTGGTGGAGGCGGCGCGGGCGTCGGGGGCCAGCATGTGGCAGGCGCTGCGCGACATCGTCATCCCGCTGGTGCGGCCGGGCATGCTGGCGGCGTTCTTCCTGATCTTCCTGCCGGCGCTGCGCGAGCTGACGGTATCGGTGATGCTGTACGGCCCGACCACCCGCACCATCGGCGTCGCCATCTACACGCTGAACGAGGACGGAGAGACGGTGTACGCGGCGGCGCTGGCCGGCGTCGCGTTGGTCCTCATCGTCACCGGCGAAGGGCTCATCAAGCGCCTCTTCAAGATCGGCATGAAGAAGTAAGGGGGGCGGAGCCATGGCCTTCATCGAGCTGAACGGGGTCACCAAGCGCTTCGGCGCCGTCACCGCGGTGGACCGCCTGACCCTCGGCATCGCGCAGGGGGAGTGCCTCGCCATGCTCGGCCCCTCGGGCTGCGGCAAGACGACGACGCTGCGCATGGTGGCGGGATTCGAGGATCTGGACGACGGCGAGATCCGCGTCGGTGAGCGGGTGCTGTCGGCCAAGGCGAAGAACTTCTACGTGCCGCCGGAGCACCGCAACTTCGGCATGGTGTTCCAGGCCTTCGCGGTGTGGCCGCACCTCAGCGTGTTCGAGAACGTCGCCTTCCCGCTGCGCATCCGCAAGCTGCCCAAGGCGGAGATCCTGGCGCGAACCGAGGAGGCGCTGCGCCACACCAACCTCCTGTCGGTGGCGGCCGGCAGTCCCAACGACCTGTCCGGCGGCGGCAAGCAGCGCGTGGCGCTGGCCCGCGCGCTGGCGATCCGGCCGGACGTGATGCTGCTGGACGAACCGCTGTCCTCCCTCGACCCACACTTCCGCGAGGAGATGCGGTTCGAGATCAAGGACCTGCAGCGCAAGTTCGGCTTCTCCATCCTCTACGTCACGCACGATCAGTCGGAGGCGATGGCGCTGTCCGACCGCATCCTGGTGATGCGCGACGGCGTGGTGCAGCAGATCGGCACGCCCATCGACGTCTACCGCGCGCCTGCCAACCGCTTCGTGTTCGAGTTCATCGGGCTGTCGTCGTTCCTGCCGGTCGGCCTGACGGCGGAGGGGATGGTGGTCGCCGGGCAGCACCAGCCCTGGCCGGACGGCCCGCCGCCGCCGGAGCTGATCGCCGCCGGCAAGGCCGTCCTCGCCGCCCGCCCGTCGGAGATCCGCTTCACCTCGGAGGGCGGCCTGCGCGGCGCGGTGGCGCGCAAGGCCTACCTGGGGGAGATCATCGACTACCGCGTCGACGTCGGCGGGTCGGAGATGCGGGTGCAGCGCCCGCGCCGCGACCCCGGCCCGGCGGTCGGCGATCCGTGCGGCCTGCTCATCGCCTCACCCCGCTGGTACCCGGCTTGACGCCGGGACCGTCGAGACGGTCTCGGCCGGGCGCTTCAGCACCACCAGCGCCAGCGTGGTGACGACCGTGCCGGCGACGATCGCCAGCACGTAGGAGCCCAACGGCGTCACCGCGTTGGGGATGGCCAGCACGAACACGCCGCCGTGCGGTGCGCGCAGGCCGCAGCCGAACCACATGGACAGCGCCCCCGCGGTCGCCGAGCCGGCCATGCAGGCGGGAATGACGCGCAGCGGGTCCTTGGCGGCGAAGGGAATGGCGCCCTCGGTGATGAAGGCGAGGCCGAGCACGCCGGCGGCCTTGCCCGCCTCCTGCTCCTGCACGGTGAAGCGGTTCTTCGCCACCATGGTGGCGAGCGCCAGGCCCAGCGGCGGAGTCATGCCCGCCGCCATCACCGCGGCCATGGGCGTGAAGGTGTTGGAGGCCAGCAGGCCGACCGCGAAGGTGTAGGCCGCCTTGTTGACCGGCCCGCCCATGTCCAGCGCCATCATGCCGCCGAGCAGCAGGCCGAGCGCCACCGCGTTCGCCCCGGTCATGCCCTGGAGGAAGGCGGTCAGCCCGTTCATGATCGCCGCCACCGGCGTGCCGATCACGTAGATCATCATCAGCCCGACCGCGAGCGTCGCCAGCAGCGGAATGACCAGCACCGGCTTAAGCCCCTCCAGATTCGTGGGCAGGCGGATGGTGTCGCGCAGCCAGCGCGCCACGTAGCCGGCGAGGAACCCCGCGACGATGCCGCCCAGGAAGCCGGCGCCGATCTTGGAGGCCAGCATGCCGCCGATGAAGCCGGGCGCCAGCCCCGGCCGGTCGGCGATCGAGTAGGCGATGTAGCCGGCCAGCACCGGCACCATCAGCGCGAACGCCGCCTCGCCGCCGATCTGCATCAGCGCGGCGGGCAGCGTGCCCTTATCCTTGAACGCCTCGATGCCGAAGACGAAGGACAGCGCGATGATGAGGCCGCCCGCCACCACGAAGGGCAGCATGAAGGACACGCCGGTCAGCAGATGCTTGTAGGGGCCGGACTGCGCCTCTTTCTGCTGCGCTTTTGCCTCCGCAACGGTGTCGGTGTAGCCGGCGGCGCCGGTGGGGGCGGGCAAGGCGAGGGCGTCGGAGACGACGCGGTCGGCGTGCTTCAGCGCGTCGCCGACGGAGGTCTTCAGCACCCGCTTGCCGGAGAAGCGCTCGGTGGTGACGTGGGTGTCGGCGCCGATGATGACGGCGTCGGCCTCGGCGATCTCCTCCGCCGTCAGGGCGTTCTTGGCGCCGACCGAGCCCTGCGTCTCCACCTTGATGCGGTAGCCGCGGGCCTGGGCGGCCTGCTTCAGCGCCTCGGCGGCCATGAAGGTGTGGGCGATGCCGGTGGGGCAGGCGGTGATGGCGACCAGCAGCTTCCCGCCCTCGGCGGCGGGCGGTGGGGTGGGCGCGGCTGGCGGTGCGGTGGCGACATGCGCCAGCGCCTCGTCGAGGACGTGGCCGGTCTCGCGGATGGCGCGGGCGGTGGAGGTGCGCAGGATCGGCTTGCCGGCGAAGCGGGACTCGTCCACGCCGATGTCGGCGGCGAGAATCACCGCGTCGGCGTTCTCGATGGCCGCGTCGCCCAGCCGGGTGCCGACACCCTCGGCGCCCTGGGTCTCGATCTCGATGGCGTGGCCCTTCAGCGCGGCGGTGCGCCGCAACGCCTCAGCCGCCATCACGGTGTGGGCGATGCCGGTCGGGCAGGCGGTGACGGCGACCAAGCGAGCCATGTGAGTCCTCCCCACCCCATGCGTCACAGCCCCTCCCCCCTCGCGGGGGAGGGGTTTGGGGAGAGGGGGCGCGGGCGAAGCCCGCAGATTACGCTTGCCACCCTCTCCCCAACCCCTCTCCCGTCGAGGGAGAGGGGCTAAAGGTTCACACCGCCTCCACCGTCACCGCGGCCATCAGCTCGGCGATCCGCTCCGGCGGCGGCAGTTCCGGGCCGAGGCGGGACAGCGTGCCGGCGGCGAACGCCGTGCCGCGCCGGGCGCAGGCCTCCAGGTCGCCGCCCTCCAGCCGCGCCGCCAGCACGCCGGCCACCATGGCGTCGCCGGCGCCCACGGTGCTGGCCACCGACACCTTCGGCGGGACCGCCAGCAGCGCCCGGCCGCCCTCGACGAACACCGCGCCGTCGGCGCCGAGCGACACCACCACAAGCGCTATTCCCGAGTCCGACAGCTCGCGCGCCGCCCGCACCACCGCGTCGCGGCCGGACAGCGGGCGGCCGAGCAGTTCGGAGAGTTCGTGGGCGTTCGGCTTCACCATGTCCGGCCGCGCCGCCACCGCATGGCGCAGCGGCGCGCCGCTGGCGTCCACCACGACGAAAGCGCTGTGGCGGCGCAGGCGCGGGACGATGTCGGCGTAGGCGGTCTCCGGCACGCCGGCCGGAACGCTGCCGGCCAGCACGACCGTGCCGTTGGCCGCGGCGAGGCCGTCGAGCGCGTGCAGCAGGCCGTGCCAGCTCTCGGCGCGGATCTGCGGTCCCGGCAGGTTGATGTCGGTGACCGAGCCGCCCTCGCGGTCGACCACCTTGACGTTGACCCGGCTGGCGCCCGGCACCCGCAGGCAGCGGTCGGTGATGTGGCGGCGGCGGAACAGCGCCTCGAACACCGCCGCGTTGTCCTCGCCCAGGAAGCCGGTGGCGGTGACCGGGACCGGGCCGCCGGACAGGAAGGCGGCGACGTTGATGCCCTTGCCGCCGGCGGTGCGCGTCTCGGCAACCGCGCGGTTGACGGCGCCGGCGGTGAAGCCCGGCACGTCGAGCGTCTGGTCGACCGCGGCGTTCAGGGTGACGGTGACGACGCCCCTCATGCGGCACCTCCGGGGAAGCGGTCGCGCACCAGCGCGCGCACCTCGGCCGCGTCGGCGCAGGTCAGCGCGTCGCGCGCCGTGCGTTCGGCCTCGGCCATGGAGATCCCGCGCAGCCGCGCCTTGACCGACGGCACGCTGGGGATGGCGACGCTCAGTTCGGTCAGACCCAGGCCGGCCAGCAGCACCGCGCCCGCCGGGTCGCCGGCGATGCCGCCGCAGGCCCCCACCCAGACGCCCGCCGCCTTGGCCCCGGCCACCGTGCGCTCGATCATCCGCAGCACCGCCGGGTGCAGCCCGTCGGCCTGCGGCGCCAGCACCGGGTGCAGGCGGTCCATGGCCAGCACGTACTGCGTCAGGTCGTTGGTGCCGATGGAGAAGAACGACACCTCCTGCGCCAGCCGGTCGGCCATCATCACCGCCGAGGGCACCTCGACCATGATGCCGATCTCGACCGGGGCGACGCCGAGCGCGCGCCGCTCCTCCTCGGTGATCGCCTTCGCCTTGGCGAGTTCGGCGGGGGTGGCGATCATCGGGTACATGATGCGCACCGGTCCCTCGGCCGAGGCGCGCAGCATGGCGCGCAGCTGGGTGCGGAACAGGTCCTCGCGCTCGAAGCACAGGCGGATGCCGCGCACGCCGAGGAACGGGTTCTCCTCCGCCGGCAGGCGCAGGTACGGGACGTTCTTGTCGCCGCCGATGTCCAGCGTGCGCAGGATGATCGGCAGCCCGTTCATCGCCCGGACCATGATGCGGTAGGCCTCCAGCTGCTCCTCCTCGCCGGGCGGGAAGTCGCGCTGGAGGAACAGGAACTCGGTGCGCATCAGGCCGACGCCCTCCGCCCCCGCCTCCACCGCCTTCACCGCGGCCTCCGGGTCGGAGAGGTTGGCGGCGACCTCCACCCGCCGGCCGTCGGTGGTGATGGCGGGCTTGTAGCGCTCCAGGTGCTCGGCCTCGCGCCGCCGGGCGACGGCGACGCGGGCGGTGGCGGCGCGCGTGCGGTCGCGCTGGGATGGGCCGGCCACCAGCACGCCGTCGTCGCCGTTGATGATGACTTCCCGCCCGTTCTCCAGGTCGAGCAGCGAGGGGCCGGCGGCGACCACGGCCGGGATGTCCAGGGAGCGGGCGATGATTGCCGTGTGCGAGGTCGCTCCGCCGCCCGCGGTGCACAGGCCCAGCACCATGGCGGGATCGAGCTTCGCGGTGTCCGACGGTTCGAGGTCTTCGGCCAGCAGGATCACCGGGTGGTCGGGGAGTGCGGCGACGCTCTCCGTCGCGTCGGCCAGCAGGCGCAGCACCCGTCGGCCGACGTCGCGCAGGTCGGCGGCGCGGCCGGCGAGCAGGGCGTCGGTCAGCTGGGCCAGGGTGTTGGCGCGCTCCTCGTACACGGCGCGCCACGCCCAGCCGGCGCTCTTGCCGTCGTCGATGCGGGCGTGTGCGTCGGCGGCCATCTCGGGATCGTCGAGCAACTCCAGGTGCGCCTTGAAGATGGCCGCCTTGGCCGCACCCGCCTTCTTCCAGAACTCCTCGTGCAGGTTGCGCAGGTCGGCGGCGGCGCCGGCCAGGGCCTGATCCAGGCGGCGGTGCTGGACGGCGGGGTCGGGGGCGGTCTCATCGACGGTCAGTTCCTCGCGCTGGAACTTCCAGGCGGTGCCGGTGGCGACGCCGGGCGAGGCGGAGATGCCGGCGATCACCCGCCCATCATAGTCGAGGTCGGTCGGCGGCGCGGCGCGCGCGGGCGGCGGCGGGGGCGGCGTCTCGGAGACGGTGGGCTCGTCCAGCCCGGCCTCGAAGGCGGCGCGGATGGCGGCCAGCGCGGCCTCGGCGTCGTCGCCGGCGGCGGTGATGGTCAGCGGCTGCCCACCCGACACGCCGAGGCGCAGCAGGGAGACGAGGCTCTTGGCGTTGCTGGTGCCGCCGCCGTGGCGCACGGCGATCTGCGAACGGAAGCGCTTCGCCACCTCGACCAGCGCGGTGGCCGGGCGGGCGTGCAGGCCGTGCGGGGAGGGGGCGGTGACGGCGATGGACGGCCCGGCGAGGGGAGCTGCGGCGTCCACAGCCGGGGCGGTCGCGTCGCCGTTCAGCACCGCCATCACCGCGCGCGGATCGGTGGTGGTGCCCAGCCGCGCCGCCTCGGCCGGGTTGCCGAGCACGCCGGTGAGCCGCTGGAGCACCGCGATGTGCTCGTCCGACTTGGCGGCGATGCCGACGACGAGGCGGGCGGGCTCGCCGCCCCAATCGACGCCGCCGGGGAACTGCACGACCACCACCCCGGTCCGCCGCACGAGGTCGCGGGCCTGGGGCAGGCCGTGCGGGATGGCGATGCCGTTGCCGAGATAGGTGGACGTGATGGCCTCGCGGCCGAGCATGCTGTCGATGTAGCCGGGCTCGATCAGGCCGGCATCGACCATGGCGCGGCCGGCGGTGCGGATCGCCTCGGCCTTGTCCGTGGCCGAGAGTCCAAGGCGCACCTGCGACTCCGTGATCTGGAGCATCGGCCGTCCTCCCCCTGCCAGCCCGGTCTCGACTGGATCCATAGACAATGGTGCGCGCGTGTGCCCCCTCCAAGCGGCAGCGCGGCGTTGACCGCGGGGGCGGCTTGCGGGAGCATGGGGGAACGCAGCCCATCCTTATGGAGCAGAGACCATGCACCCCGTCATGCGACGTCTGGTCCGGGACCATGGGGCGATGCAGGCCGTTCTCGACGCTGTCGAGCGCGAGGTGGCGGTGGTCGAGGCCGGCGGGCCGCTGGACTCGGATCTGGTGGTGCTGGCGCTGCGCTACCTGCGCGACTTCCCGGAATGGCACCACCACCCACTTGAGGAGGCGCTGTTCGCACGGGCGATCGGCCGTGATCCCGGCTGCGAGGACGCCTTCGCCGAGGTCTGGGCCGAGCATGACCGTTTTCCCGCGGCCAGCCAGCGCCTGCTGGACTGGTTCGAGGACGGGCCGGACGCGCCTGCCATGACCGCCGCGGCTGCGCTGGACGAACTGGGCCGCTACGCCGCCGACCAGCGCCGCCACATCCGGCGCGAGAACGACGAGGTCTTCCTGGTCCTGCTGTCCATTCTGACCGACGAGGACTGGGCGGTGGACCTGACCGCGTCCGCGGACGGCGCGTTCCAGCCGCTGTTCGACCGCATCCAGGCCGCTGGGGCGGGTGCTGGCCGCTAAAAAGTTTGCCACCGTATCAATCAGTTAGGCGCAGCTATCCAAAAAAGCGCGGCCATAACGTCGCACCCCACTTGCGGGCGGCGTTGGTTAGCGCTAACAATCGCAGCGCTATTGTGAGCGCTAACACGAGAAGACGCG
>NZ_JBOZRT010000165.1:0-25541 GCF_050789165.1 Azospirillum sp. | reverse complement strand
TCCAGAACTACATCTCGAACGCCAAGTTCAACGGCATGAACCTGTTGAGCGGCGGCAAGACCAACATCTCGGTGATCGCCAACACCGATGGCACGCAGTACACCGTGGGTGGCAGCGGCGTGTCGCTGTCCTCGGCCGTCGTCTCGGCGTTCACCTCGGTGGGCAGCGCGGCCTCGGCGGTGGTGCTGCTGACCGGCGCCTTCGCGACGGCCGAGCAGAAGACCGGCGACGTGCTGAACACGCTGGGCGCCGACTCCCGCCGCCTGGACGCGCAGATCAAGTTCAACGCGTCCATGCAGGACGCCCTGACCACCAGCCTGGGCGCCATCGTGGACGCCGACCTGGCCAAGGAGAGCGCCAACCTGCAGGCGCTGCAGATCAAGCAGCAGCTGGGCGCGCAGACCCTCGGCATCGCCAACCAGGCCCCGCAGATCCTGCAGAGCCTGTTCCGGTAAACGTTGCGAAACCGGCGCCGCCCGTCGAGACGCGGGCGGCGCCGATGTCTTTGTGCAGGGGGCCGGCCAAGGGGCATGCGGCTGGTTAGGCGGGCTGCGTTACGCCGGTCGCGACGGGGGCGCCGACGGCGATACCGCCAACGCAGCTTTGCCGCGGCGAACTCTTTCGCCTAGGAATCGGGCAAAACCCCAACCGAATTTGGGGATTTACACGCTCCCTCCAGCCAGCGGCGGTGTCCATGCTGCTCGATGCCCGCACCCTTGAAGAGAAGGCCGTTCTCGATTGCGATGTCTGCATCGTCGGGGCCGGCGCCGCCGGCTTCGCGATCGCGTGCGAACTGGCCGGCGGCCCGTTGACGGTGCTGCTGATCGAGGCCGGCGGCGCCAGCTTCCGCGCCGCCGAACAGGACCCGCTGCAGGGAAGCGTGGCGCCATCCTCGCCGCACGCGCCGGCGCACCTGTACCGCCGGCACGGGCTGGGCGGCGCCACCGCCGTCTGGGGGGGGCGCTGCGTGCCCATGGACCCCATCGACTTCGAGGCGCGGCCCTATGTCCCTCACAGCGGATGGCCGGTGGGGTGGGACGATGTGGCGCCGTTCTACCGGCGGGCGCACGATTACCTGCGCAGCGGCGCCTGCGCCTACACCGTGCCGGAGGCGCTGGGCGCCGACGCGCCGGAGACCATCCCCGGCTTCCGCAGCGACGTCATCGACACCGACCGCATCGAGCGGTTCAGTGAGCCCACGGATTTCGCCAAGGCCTACCTGCCGCGGCTGCGGCACGCCTCCAACGTCCGCATCCTGGTGCACGCCCACTGCCTGCGGGTGGAGACGGCGGAGTCCGGCGCGGTGACCGCGCTGGCCTGCGCCAGCGAACCACAGCGGCATTTCGCGGTGCGGCCGCGCTTTACGGTGGTCGCGGCGGGCGGCCTGGAGGCGACACGGCTGCTGCTGGCGTCGGACCGCAGCCGGCGCGGCGGGCTCGGCAACGAGTCCGGCCGGCTCGGGCGCTTCTACATGTGTCACATCGAGAACACGCTGGGCCGGCTGTGCCTGATGCCGCAGGCGCGTCCGGCGGTGGTCGATTTCGAGCGCACCGCCGACGGTGTCTATGTCCGGCGCAAGTTCTGCCTGAACGCCGACGCGCAGCGCCGTCATGGCCTGATGAACGCGACGTTCCGGCTGCACTTCCCGTTCATCTCCAACCCGGCGCACCGCAACGGCATCCTGTCCGCGGTGTACCTGGCGAAGGACTGCGTGTTGCCCGAATACCGACGCAAGCTCGCCACCATCGAGCGCTCGCAGCGCGACCGCATGGTGCAGGACTGGCGGTTCTGGGCGGCGCACGTCGGCAACGTCGCGCGCGACACGGTTCCGGTCGGCCTGTTCGGTGCCGACTGGGTGCGCCGGCGCATCCTGCCGCGGCGCAAGCTGCCCCACGTGGTGGTGCGCAACCGGAACGGCGTCTATCCGCTGGACTTCAACATGGAGCAGGTGCCCAACCCCGACAGCCGTGTCGCGCTGGGGGCGGACACCGACGCCTTCGGCGTGCCGCGCCTGCACATCGACTGGCGGATGACCGAACAGGACATCGATAGCATCCTGCGCACCTTCCGTGTGCTGCGACAGACCTTCGCGCAGTCCGGCTGCGCCAAGCTCGATTTCGACGAGCCGTCGCTGGAGGCGCAGGCGCGCGATTCGACGCCGATCGGCGGCCACCACATGGGCACCACGCGCATGGCGGCCTCGCCGCGGGACGGCGTGGTGGACGCGAATTGTGAGGTGTTCGGCGCGCCGGGGCTGTTCATCGCCGGCAGCGCCGTGTTCCCGACCTGCGGTCACGCCAACCCGACGTTGACCATCGTGGCGTTGGCGGTGCGTCTGGCCGACCACCTGAAGATGCGGGCGCGGGGAGAGCAGGCCGCGGATCATGCGAACCCGGGCCAGCTGGCGGCGTAGGGAACGCCTCCGGCCGTCATGAATGGGGGCAGTGCCGCACGGGCGTTGTGTTGAATCGCCGGACGCCCTCTCCTTAGGAAAAGCATGGCGGCACAACGCATCAGAGTTGGAGATAACTTCATCTGGTCGAGCCATTGGGCGACGCCTCCCCGGCCGCCCAATGGCTCGACCAGATGAGCGCCCGATCGGCGCCGCCCAGGCGGACGGCGCGTACGATGGCGAGGCCGTCTATCGGGCCATTGCCGAGGGTGCACCGGACGCCGAGGTGATCATCCCGGCGAGCGCCACCGCGGTCATGAGCGCCACGGCCGACAGGGCTCCTACCCAGCACGACCGTTACATTCAGGTGGTCGCCGAGCGTGGTCGCCGAGCGTGGTCGGCTGGGCTGGCCGCGGGCGGTCCACTACGGACGTCGCTCCCTGGTCGAGGTGGCGATGTTCTGGTACAAGCATCTGATCGGGCGCAGCCTGCGCGCCGGGAGTCTGCCTGCCCAGAAGGTCGAGACCGCCGTTGGCTGGAAAGTCATGAGCGTCATGACCAGCACTCGACATGCCGGTTTTCCGCAAGGTCGCTTGGTCACCAGTGCAGCAGGGCGGAACCCGTCAGTACGCCGAGTTATGCACCAAAGTCTAACCAGTTGAGTTTCTGGATTTACGCCTGATCTGCAATCGCCCAAAACGGCCAAAGTCGAATTAAGGAAATGTTAGAATTTTCCGACCAGGGTGCATTGTTGCGCACTGTAATGCCTCAGGCGTCCGTTCTCGGCCGGTTGGTACTCAGGTAACGGGGCTATCGGATAAAACACCGGGATCATACGCCGTCAATCGACTGTGACGCGGCAGCTCAATCTTCTCATAATGAGAAGAACGGGGGGTAATATGGCTCTAAGAGTTCTGATAACTGGTGGCGCTGGATACAAGGGGATCAAGATAGCTGAGGCCCTTCTTAGGCGCGGTTTTCAAGTAACCATATTCGATATTTTTCATTTTGGCTATAATCAAATCATTCATCTTGTGTCTCACCCGAACCTGACGGTCGTCCGGGGTGACATCCGGAATGATATGTCGAATATTCTGTCCAAGCACGACATCGTCATTCACTTGGCTGGCATCAGCGGCTTTCCGGCCTGCGTATCCAACCCCGGTGTTGCCATGGCCGTGAACGTCACCGCGACGGCCGAGATGGTCCGGGCCATGTCCAGGGACCAGTTGCTGCTGTTTGCCTCGACGACCGCCATGTATGAAATGGCGCCGAACATCGAGGTCGACGAAAGTCTGGAGCTTTCTCCGTCCGGTATGTACACCCGGACCAAGAAGGAAGCAGAGATCATCATCCACAATGAACACCCGAACAGCATCTCGCTGCGGGTGGCAACGGTGATGGGGCTCTCGCCGAGAATGCGCACCAACCTGCTCGTCAACGACTTCGTGTGGCGGGCGGTCAGCGATCGAAGCCTTGTGCTCTACCACGCGACCGCCAAGCGCACCTTCATTCATATCGACGACTGCGTCCGGGGTTACCTGTTTGCGCTCGACCATCGGGACCAGATGTCCGGAGGCATCTACAATCTCGGCAGCAGCGATCTGAACTACAGCAAGATCGACATCGCGAACGCGATCAAGAAGCACGTCGAGTGCGACGTCATCGAAAGCGTACTGCCGGACAAGGATGTTCGGAACTTCACGGTTTCGTTCAAAAAAATTCGCGACCTTGGGTTCGACTGCGAGATCAGCCTTGAGAGCACGATCGAGGAATTGATAAAGCTGTATCGGTTCTACCGGCCGTCGACCGATGAGAGCTTAATCTTCTAGCGAGCAAGGATGGCTGGCCCAATGGCAACGTCAGCGCAGAGCACGCGCCGTCTGGACCCCGCCGACTTCGTGGCGGCTTTCGGGGAGCATCCCAACGGCTACGTGTCCGGACGGATCCGCGATTACGGCCTGGAGTATCGGCCGCTCGATCTTCGGGAGCGTGACCGCGCCATCCGGAGGATGGTTGATGTCCTGATCAGTCAGGACCTTATCCGCGCGGGCGCGGACAGGCATCCGCAATGGGAGGCCGGCTGGGGTGCGAATTTCCAGCAGCTTTCGCATTCCTTCGACTACGGATCCCTCGTCCCCGGCTATTTTGGCAAGTACAACGTGCTGCGCTGGTGCCAGGATCTGATCGAGCCGATAAGCCAGAATTTCGAGTACAACAGCTTCGCAGTGATCCAGGACTGGCTGTTCGACAAGTATCTGCGCGACGTTGACACGATCTGCGAGTTCGGCTGCGGGACCGGCCACAATCTGTTTCGGGCGCGGGCGGTCAACGGCCATGCGGCGTTGTGGGGCGCGGATTGGACCGGGGCGTCCCAGAACATTCTGAATCAGATCCGGCAGGCCGGCATCGACGGCAACATCCACGGTCATCGCTTCGATTTCTTTGCGCCGGACCAGGAGTTCCGCCTGGCGCCCGGGGCGGCCGTATACACTGTGGCGGCCCTGGAACAGACCGGCGACCGTTTTGAGGGGTTCCTTTCGTACCTGCTCGACAACAAGCCCTCGGTGTGCATCCACATTGAGCCGATCGCCGAGCTGCTCGACCCGGAGAACCTCCTCGATTTCCTGTCGATCAACTATTTCCGGCGCCGCAACTACCTGAACGGCTTCCTCGACCGCCTCAGGGAACTGGAGCGGGACGGGCGGATCCACATCCGCATGGCGCGCCGCACCATGATCGGCAGCCTGTTCATCGAAGGATACTCCGTCGTCGTCTGGACCCCCGCGGGCTCCAACTGAGCGCGGGAAAAAGGTGAGAAGGCCAATGTCCATGCAAACAGAGCAGAAAGCTCCCGGTCTGGGCCGGCTCAGGCGCCGCGTCATCGAGACCGCGGCGCGGGCCGGGGAAGGCCACATCCCGAGCGCGCTGTCGGTCCTCGACATCCTCTGGGTGCTGTACGACCGGATCCTGCGCGTGGATCCGCTCGCCCCGTTGGCGCCGGAGCGTGACCGGTTCGTGCTCAGCAAGGGGCATGCCTCGCTGGGGCTCTACGTCGTCCTGGCGGAGAAGGGCTTCATTCCGGCCGAGGCGCTCGACGGCTTCTGCACCTACGACGGCATCCTCGGCGGGCACCCGGACTGCACCAAGGTCCCCGGTGTCGAGGTTTCCGCCGGCTCCCTCGGGCATGGCCTGCCGATGGCCGTCGGCATGGCCCTGGGGGCGCGGATCTCCGGGCGTCCCTTCCAGGTGTTCTGCCTGGTCGGCGACGGCGAAAGCAACGAGGGCAGCATCTGGGAAGCGGCGCTGCTCGCCGCGCACCACCGGCTGTCGAACCTGTGCTGCATCGTCGACTACAACCATTCGACCGACCGCGCGCTGGCGCTCGGCGACGTGGCCGCCAAGTTCCAGGCGTTCGGCTGGTCGGCGGTGACGGTCGACGGCCACGACCACGAGGCTCTGCATGCGGCGCTGAACGCACCTCCCACGGACAAGCCGCGCTGCGTCGTCGCCAACACGGTGAAGGGCTACGGCTGCCCACCGATGGAAAACCAGCCGGCGTGGCACCACCGTGGGCCGACCGCCGCCGAACTCCCCGATCTCTTGAGTGCCGTATCATGAGCATGCGCAAGCAATTCGTGGAGTCGGTGCTGCGCGTTCTGCGGATGGACGACCGTGTCGTGCTGCTGCTGGGCGACATCGGGGTCTTCGGGTTCCGCGACGCGTTCCGCGACTTTCCCGATCGGGTCTACAACATCGGCATCCTGGAACAGGCCACCGTCGGCGTGGCAGCGGGTCTCGCCAAAGCCGGGCTGATTCCCATCGTCCATACCATCGCGCCGTTTTTGACGGAGCGCTGCCTGGAGCAGATCAAGATCGATTTCGGCTACCAGCGCTTGCGCGGAAGCTTCGTGACGGTCGGTGCGTCCTATGATTATGCCCAGCTCGGCTGCACCCATCATTGTCCGGGGGACGTCCAGGTTCTGTCGTCGATCCCCGGCATGAAGATCGTCCTTCCCGGCTGCGCTGCTGAGTTCGACCAGCTCTTCATGCAGAACCACGCGGCGGACGGCCCGACGTACTATCGGCTAAGTGATTTCGGAAATTCCCGAGCGGTCTCGACGGCGGCTCCCGGCCAGCCGGAGGTGCTGAAGACGGGGAGCCTCGCGACCGTCGTCGCGGTCGGCACCACCCTCGACGCGGTGCTGGAGGCGACCGAGGGCCTGGACGTCGCCGTCCTCTACTACAACGTCGTCAGTCCGTTCGACGGCGAGGCGCTCCGCCGGCACGCCCGTTCGCCGAACATCCTGCTGTGCGAGCCCTATTATCGTGGCGGTCTGGCCGCCGACATCACCGACGCCATGTGGCCCCAGCCGATCCGCCTGCTCAGCGTCGGCGTGCCGCGCCGCTTCCTGACGAACTATGGGAACGTCAAGGAGCACGACGCGGCCAACGGCCTGACGGCGCCCGCCATCCGCACGGAACTGGAGCGACTGATCAATGCCTGACCTTGGCGACCTCATTCTCGAGGATTGCGACCGCATCGTCGAGCGGGTTGACCTTGCCGGCCTCCGCGACCAGTCCATTCTGATCACCGGTGCCTCGGGGCTGCTCGGGCTCCATATGATCGGCTGCTTCAAGCGCCTCGCCCAGAAGACCGGCCGCCCCGTCCAGGTCGCCGCGGTGACACGGTCAGGAATTCCCGACCATCTCGCCAGCCTTTTCCGATTCCCTGGGCTCAGCTTGTGGCGGGGTGACATCGCCGACACTGCGTTCGTGGCGTCGCTTCCCGCGGCCGGTTGCGTGATCCACGCCGCGGGCTACGGCCAGCCGGGAAAGTTCCTGGAAAACCCCGTCACGACAATCCGCATCAACACGACGGCGACCGCTTCACTGCTGGAAAAGGTGGTGCCCGGCGGCAAGGCGCTGTTCGTGAGTTCGTCGGAGATCTACAGCGGCTCGACGAGAACCCCGCATCGGGAAACGGACATCGGCACGACCGACCCGATGCATCCACGGGCGTGCTACATCGAAGGCAAACGATGCGGCGAGGCGATCTGTTACGCGTTCCGTCAGCGCGGATGCGACGTGAAGGCGGCCCGACTCGCCTTGGCGTATGGGTCCGGAACCGGCCCCACAGACCAGCGGGTCTTGAACAGCCTGATCCGCAAGGCGCTGCTCGACGGGCGCATCGCCCTGCTTGACCAGGGGCGAGCCATCCGGACGTACTGCCATGTGACCGATGCCGTCGAACTGCTGCTTCGCATCCTGCTGTCGGGACGCGAACCGGTTTACAACGTCGGCGGCCATTCAACAGTCACCATTCTGGAACTGGCGCAAGCCATTGGCCGCATTACCGGTGTGGCGGTGACCGTTCCCGAGCAGGAGCAGGAACTGGCCGGAGCGCCGGCGGACGTCGCGCTCGACCTGTCCCGTGTCCGCGACGAGTTCGGCAAAAATGATTTTGTCTCGCTCGAATCGGGCTTGGAACACACGATCGCTTGGCAGCGGGAGCTTTACCGCACCCTCGGGCTACTCGCTGGCACCGGATGATCGAGCGCTCCATTCCCTTAGGGTTGATCGCGATTGGACCGCATTACTCATTCTGCCGGGCACTGGGTCTTGGTGAGGATAGGGAGTGTTGTAAAATCCACATCCTCCCGAAAGGGGCAAGATGCACCCGCCGGGTGAAACCTACGCAATGCCAAATTTTGAGGGCCGTTGATTCTTAAGGATTGATATCCCTGGCCAGTGTTTACAAGCCGGCCGATGAATAGGGTGGGAATTATCTGGAGGTTGAGTGATGAGCGGATTTGTTTTTGATCGCGATCGGAATCTGTCCACCGAACCTCCGGCGATCTCCGTGATTTGCATAAACAAAAATCATGGGGATTATATAGAAGATACGATATTCTCCGTTCTTAATCAAAAATTCGACGACTTTGAGTTCATTATTTCCGACGGCGGATCGACCGATAATTCGCTTGAGATCATTGGGAAGTACAAATTCATCACGCTGATGACCGGCAAGGACGGCTCGCGCGGCGAAGGACTGTACCGGGCGTTGATGGCGGCGCGCGGTCGCTACGTCATGATCACGACCTCGACGGACGGGTATCTGTCGAGGACTTGGCTTCAGAGTGTCTCGAAGATTCTTGATGAAGATCCTAAGGTTTCTCTTGTGTTCGGCGCTAGCGTTGGAATGAACAGCGACGGATCCCTCGGATTCATGACATTTCCTTCCGCTCACGACACGCCGCAGATGGAGCAACGGGTTTATAGCTGGATCATGAACGGCCTGGATGTGTCGTATCTTCCTGAGCTCAATTATTGCATCCGTCGAGATATTTTGATAAAACTGTTCGAACCAAGCGAAGAATTCCCTGAACTTAACGAAATCGATCCGGTATTGCGCGTTCACTTCGAGTTTAATCGGCTTGGATATTTGCCGCGATATTTGCCTGTTCTGGCAAATTATGGGCGCAGCCATCATGACCAGGAACAATTATCAGATTCTTATCGCCGTCAAGTCGCTGTCTATGAGACTGCGTGGAAGAAATATCGTGCCGATGTCATGGCTGGACGCCAAATCCATCTTCTGCGCGATGGAAAAGGGCAGCCTTTTGCGAGGGTCGTGGTCAACTCCTGATGGGCGTTCGGGGTTGCCAGGTTGGTGAGTGGGAGCTGCGCGTGGCAGTTTGCTGGCCATGGACCTTGGCGCATAAATCGGAGGGAGATTGGCTTCGGCAGGATGGCGGGGCGGGAAAGCGGCCCCGCTGGAGTCAAGAGCCCGACACCGAACAAGGCCGATGAGAGCCGTCAACACAAGATCCCGCGTGCCCGTTACCGGGTGGAGAACTGGCCGGCCTACGACGCAGTGCTGCGTCGGCGTGGCGACCTGAGGATCTGGGTGACACCCGAGGCGCTCGCCGCGTGGACACCAGCCACGGGACGGCGTGGCCGGCCGACGCCCTATTCGGACATCGTTATCGAGGCGGGGCTGGCTGCGCTTGGCCTTCGGGCGACGGTGGCGGCAGATCGAAGGCTTGCCCGGCTCGCTCAAGCGCCTACTCGGCCTGAGCCTGCCGGTTCCGGATCACACGACTTTTTCCCCGCCGCAGTGCCCATCCGGCAGTCGCGTCGGTGCTGACGAGGACGAACGGGCCGGTCACCGTGGTCGGCGCGCCGGTGGGCTGTAGCCAAGGGCGCTGTGGGCGCGCCGTTTTGCAGGCGGCGCGCCAGTGCTCGACGAGTAGTCATTGTCGAGTGTGATAATTTATTCTTCAGTATGATGATTCATGTTCCGTTGATACAACTGTTTGGTGACAAAAAACTCTGAACGTAATCCGCCGCTAACACATTGATCTTTGATAGGCCACCAAGGCCATAAATCGTTGAAAGTTTGCACCTGACCGTCGGAAGAGGTGGTGCGTGGAGACGTTGCGTTACAACAATGTTTGCGCATATCGGCATTTTGCACGAGCCGGAAGGCCCGAAGCGTGCCCCGACATCGCCGCCCTGGGTCACGTCTCCACCCTTGGTGTAGAAGGTGTGGGGCACGACCCCGATAGTTGGGTTCGCTGGCCTCAGCCCCTGACGGCGAGTTGGAAAGAGCCTCGGGCATTCCCCACTCTGGCAAGAGATATAAGGATGGCTGTTGCCGAGTTAAGGCAATTACCTCGTCGGGTATGCAAGCCCTTTGCGGCTTCGCATCAATAAGCCTGCCATTGTGCTCGTTGCATACTATAGTATTCACCCGCCGCTGCACAGGAGACGCCATTTATCTTCCGGCGGGCATTGCGAATTGCTACTTTGGCATATCTCTTGGCGTTTGTGAGGGAGCAGTCCATGGATGGCGAAACGCGGGCAGATGGGGTTGTGATCGATCTCACCAAACGGCTGGATGTTCGAGAGCTGAAAGATAAGAGTGAATTAATCCAGCAACAGGCGCTTGCCAGCCTTGCGAATCTCATCACGCGCCGTTTGGTGGAGCTCGAATCCATGGGTATGGCTTCGCCATCTCCAGAAGATATCGATGCGGACGGCAGCAATATACTGTTTGATCGGCGCCATGACACTATCATTATCCATGGTAGCCGTGGAAGCGGTAAGACAACCTTCATTCGCAATGCATTTCGACTGTTTCGCAAGGATCAAGTATTCAATGAATCAATTGGAAGGAAGATTGCGCCGCTCGGCGTGGTTGACCCAACGCTCATAGAAAACAAAGAAAATCTTTTTGTCGTCGTCCTGAACAAGATCAAGCGGGCGGTGGAAAGAAAGCGTCAGGCATATGGCGACTGGAAACCGTCTGGCGACGATTTTAATGTTTGGCAGGAGAAGTTGCGGAGCCTTGCGCAGGGGCTTTCGCTGCTGGACCAAATCGGCCCGGACAAGGCACTGGGCGACTCATGGGACGACGTCCAGTATGTGCTGCGCAAGGGCTTGGAGAAAGCAAGCGCAGGCTCTGACTTGGAAACCAAATTTCATGAGTTCATCGATTGCAGCCTTGCCTACTTGGGCAAGCAGGCGTTCCTAATGGCGCTGGATGACATCGACACCGACTTCCGGCGGGGTTGGCCGGTTCTGGAGATGCTGCGCCGCTATCTCACCTCACCCCGCTTCATCATCGTGCTTTCCGGCGACTTGGACCTCTACACACTGCTCGTACGCGGCAAGCAGTGGGATCAGTTTTCCAAGCGCCAGCTGCACCATGACACGAGTCAGGAGAAGGGCCTCCTCGAGATGGTGAACCACCTCCAGGGCCAGTACATGCTCAAGGTCCTGCCGCCCAAGAATCGCATCCCGCTGCTGACGCTGGATTCCATGGATGATGTGCGGGTAATTCCTCCCGATGGGGGCGCGCCGGAGCCGCTCGACCGCTACATGCGTACGCTGGTGCGCCAAGGTTTGGGAATGCGCGGCAGCATTCGGCGCCGGACGACGGCGCTGCTCCTGCGCCAGCCGGTGCGCACCGTTCTGCAACTGCTGTCGCATTTCCGGGTGCCGCCAGCGGGCGCAATGGGAGGATATCGGGCGCCGTGGCACGATTTGGTCAACGGCCTTCCGTCGATCTTCCTCGACTCGCTGCTGCGCCACAATACGTCCCTGGACGAACTGCGGCAGGCGACCGGCAGCCGAACGGTCGGCTTCGTCGCCAAGTTTCTTACCGAGAATGAGTTGTGGGACAACGCTCACAATCTCGTTCCGGAGCATACTGATGACGACCGAAACTTGGTGCTTATCACGATTAGCGCCTGGTTGCGGGGGCAATGCCTGGACCGTCCGGGCTTGGCTCTGGACTACATGCTGCGGATCTGCTTCGGGCATGAACTGTTGAGCAACCGCCTGCAGGGGCTCACCGTTGTCAACTTCAACGATGACGACGAGCCGCTGGAACTGAGTGAGTTCGTCCGCTTCACAGAACTGGAGCGCTATGGATCGAGCGTCGAGGTCGTGCGCCGCCTTATCGCCGTCATCAATGGCGACGAGGTGTCCGGAATCCGTCTGGGCACGGTGCAGACTTACAAGCGGGATGCGAGACTTCGCAGCGACACTGTGGCACTCATGTACGGTCGCAGCATTCCGGACGATGGCATCACTTTCACCACCTATGCGCCGGCGGAGGGCAGCCCCCTGCTGTCGTTCTACAAGGCAATGCGGAGCCGGTTCGAGGACGAGAGCTTCGGCGAAACTCCGGTTCTCATCGGTAACTGGTACAACACAATCGACAGCCTGCAGGCCCGCCTGACCTCGGAGATGATGAAGGCGCTGACCGGCCTTCCCGTCTGCCGCATCCTTAAGCCCAACGGCGAGCGGCCGACCTTCGTCTCGGTTCACAGCATCATCGCCGGCATATCCGAATTGCTGCGGCGTTCGCGGTCCGGCGGCGACGACGAGGTCGTGCGCGCGCTCCGGGACGCTTGCCTCATACGGGCTTACCCAACGCCACCCTGGATCTCCAAGACACCCAACGATCCCACCATCTGGCAGCCGGAAGAGCGTGACCCCTACGACGATGACGCGGAGATGGAGTCGATCATCGGCGACCCGCTGTTCCAACGCATGATGCAGTGGATCAAGCAGCAACCCGAGACGCTGCCAGTGCCTCCGCCCTACGTGCTGGCGCGCGTGTGGGGCCGCTTCTATTTCTCCCTTGCTGCGATCGACGAAGAGATCGAGAGGAAGGACCGCTTCCTTGGCGGCCTCCTGCATCGGCAGATCGTTGCGTTTCTCAACTCCCTTCTGGTCGAGGAACTTAGATACCTGAGGAACGACAAGGTCATCCTCAAGAATCCGATTACCGTGGATAACATCTTCGTATCCAATATGCAGTTTGCAGAGGATGCTCCTTTCTTCAATTTTATCTTCGGATGCCCTCTCTGGTCTGCCTACCTGGATCCGGAGAGCGAGGCAGGGAAGCGGCAGTGCCGCTACGCTTTCCTTGAGGACAAACCGGCCGCCCTGTCGGTGATGTACGACGTGCGTCAGATCAGCCGGCACGAGTCGAGGTTGGACCTGGAGGAGGGCCGGCGGCGTGTTCTGGTTTCTTTTGCGAACCTGTACCCGTTGCTCAATTCCGTTCCAGTCGTCGGGGTGGCGGTGAAGGCCGACTCTGATCAGGGAGTGCAGCCGGCCCGGCGCAGCCGACGGCGGATAAAAGGCGTGACACGGGACGAACCGAAGCCGGATTGATCGGAGGCGGCCCATGCAGACCCGCGTGATCCGGCAGCTGTTCAAGGACAGCGTGACGCTGCAAGACTATCTTTCGGGGACGATGCCGTCGGCAGGGACGGTGAAGCGGCGTGCGCTTGTGCTGGAGCGGACGATCGACCATCGGCTTCCCGACCACGTTTACCGTAATTGGCGCGACGGGCTGATCGGCGATCACACGGAGATCTGGCCCATCCTGCGAAGCGCGCTAGATCTGTACGCCGAACGTTACGTACGGTTCTGCCGGGATCGCACTTTCATCGAATTCCATCGGTTTGGCGACTGGCAGCATGAGCTCGCCCGCCTGTCGCCTCTGCCCATCATCGCCTATGCGATCTACCGGCAGTTCCGCTCCCCTGGGCCGGATGTCATGCGGATCGACGGGTACGCGCAACGACACCTTCGCCAGTTCCAGCACACGGTCCTGATCACCCCGATGTGCCAGCCAGTCGATGATCTGATCGCGCGCAAAGGGTTATACGAGACGCATCTGCACCTCAATGGCAGCACCGAGGTCGACAAGATCTGGCAGGACGCCTTGTCGAGCGTCGATGCGTTCGCGGCAAAGCTCGAGGACGCCCTACCCGAAGGAGATCCCGGTTCCGGCAGTTCGGCCGAAATGGTTCTTGAACTGTATGACCAGCTCGGCATGCGCAGCAGAGCGGCCGATGTGCCGCGGCAGCTGCTGCTGGCACGCCGCCTCAGGCTGGCCATGGCGCTACAGGTCTTCAAGCGCCCCGGTGTACGCCCCTCCCGGAGTCTACCAGCAATGCTGGCTGCGCTCACCTCGATGGACTTCGAGGAAGGCGTCGGCACCTACCGGCATCCGATCGAGACAAACATTGGGAACGTTGTGCAGGGGCGTTTGGCGCAGGAAATCCTCTTGCTCATTCTCGTTTATGAGCGTCTGGACCGCGGGGGTGACGATCAGCTAGCCCGGGCTCTGCACGTCTATCTGCTCGTCCTCAACGCAACCTTCGTGCCCTTGTGCGTCCAGCAGGCAGAACAGTTCGGGTTCGAGCAATTCCAGAAATTCACCTTCAATGGCATTCGCTGGCTTTCCGAGGCGGACTATACGGCGCGTTTCCATCAGCTTGCCCACACGGCGACGGCCGACATCGCGTTCATTGAAGGCCGGTTTGCGCCGCCCGTCGATCTTGACGGCTTGAAGGCGTCCATCCGCACCATCCTCAGCGGCTATTACCGTTACCTGCGCGAGTCGAAGATTCTGGAGACGGCGCCGGAGGACATTGACCTGACGTCCGGAGAGGACGCCCCCCGCCCCCGGCGCATGGACCTGCGGCTGACCGTGCATTTCATCAAGCAGAACGAACTGGCCCGCCTCGATCCGGCTGCCGGCTGCCGCTTCAGCCGGCTGCGGCTGGACATTGAACGCCGCTGGCAGCACTTACGTCTTGCCCTTGATGAGCTGCCGCAGGTCCGCCATTACCTGACTGGCATCGACGCGGCTGCCAACGAACTACACACGCCACCTGAGGTGTTCGCACCGCTCTACCGGGCTGCGCGCCGGGCGGGGCTCGTCCACTTCACATATCATGTGGGCGAGGACTTCGAGCACCTGATTACCGGCATCCGTGCCGTGTACGAGGCAGTGACGTTTCTGGGCTTGCGCGATGGCAACCGCCTGGGTCACGGCACCGCCGTTGGGATCGCGCCGGAAATCTGGCTCGAGCGGGTACCTGCCAAGCTTCGTCTGCGGCGCGGCGACCGGCTGGACGATCTGGTGTTCGCCTACCGCTTGCTGCTCGATGAGCCCCTGGCCACCGGCGTTCTGGGGCGGTTACAGGACGAGATCCAGCGCTTGGCCCGGGCGGTCTATCGGGAAGAGCTGGATTGTTATGTCCTGTGGACCGCCTGGACGTTGCGCCACTACGATCCGCTACGCCTCGCAGACACCGAACAGTCGCTGTGGTGGAGCCCGGTTGACGATCAGACCGAGGAGTGGCGGCTGCTTCGCGAGGAGCGAGAAAAGACGCGAGCCGCATACGATGTGTTCCGCCGCTACCATCAGCCCGACGTGGTCGAGCGGAGCCGCGTCTTCGAGCAGGAAAGTGCCGACATCCTTAGCGCGGTCCTGCTGCGCCTCCTACAGGAACGTGTTCTCCAGGAGATCACGCGCCGCCGTGTCGTTATCGAGACGCTGCCCACTAGCAACGTGCGGATTTCCTTTTACAAGGATTTTTCCGAGCATCACGTGCTCCGCTGGCTCGGCCTCAGGGGTGACGGGCATCGGCCGTCAGTCAGCGTCGGGAGCGACGACCCTGGAATTTTCGCGTGCAGCCTCCGCGGCGAGTTCATGCACCTCTACCGCGAGATCCTCAAGCAGACGGGAAGTGAGCAGGAGGCGCTCGCTCGCCTTGAGCACTTGAACGAGGTGGGCCGGATTTACCGCTTCACATAGCGGGCCTCAATGGCCTGCCTGCCTTGGCTAACGCCACCTGAACACCCCAGGATTCTGCATACTCACGCCTGGTGACCCTGGGCGTCACAGCTGAGTCAGCGCCACGAACTCCCGGTTCTTGTAGCCTCGGTTCTTCCGGGCGACCCGCTCGACCGAACTGCCGTCGCCGGTGTTGCCTTCGATCGTGTCGAACGTCTCGCCGGCAATGCACACGACGATCGCCGTGTGGCTGAAGTTGGAGCCCGTGTCTTTATTTTCGACGTAGAGCATGCCGGGGCGGACCCGGTCCAGGCGGTCGGCCGGGCTGGCCAAGCGGTCGGCGGTGATGAGACGGCGGTCCGCCTTCGCGTCCTTCCGCAGTTCCGCCACGCCGACACGCCTCCGGAACGGCATGGGCCGTCCCAGCGCGATGGCCGCCTGCTCCACCACGAAGCTCGCGAACCCCGCGCACCAGCTCAGTTCGGTTCCATCGCTCCCGTCCATGTAAAGACGCACCCAGGGTCCCCGGTTCTCCCCGCCCAATTCGCGGGCGCCGGCTTTGAGGTGCCGCTCGGCGACTTGAAGGATAGCCTGATCCAGGCCGGTGTCCGGACCGAACGGCAGAGGCTCGAAGATGCCCAGCATCGGCCGGGTCAGCGCCGCCCAGGTCGCCGCGTCGACGACGCCCGTTGCCGCCAGCCCCGCCACCTCCTGAAAGCGCTGGAGCACCGTCGCGGTGGAACGGCCGAACTCGCCGTCGATCCTCGTCTCGAAGCCATGGAAGCAACACCACTCCTGCACGCGCCGCACGCCGGCAAGGGAGCTTCCGATGCCATCGCCCTCGCGCAGCAGGCCAGGGAAGGCAAGTTCATCCTGCGCGGTGCGCGACAACGGCGACGCCGCCACCGCCAGCCGAACAGCGGCCGACACGTCGGCCGCCGCGGGAGCCGCCGGCACCATTGCTGCGGGCGTCACCGAGCCGGCCGCCGCCGCCGCGGGACCGGGGGTGGCGGGAGTCTCCGAAGCCCCGGCCGCCGAGAACACCTGCAGTTTCTGCGCCCTCAGCATGATGGCGGCGGCACCGGGCTGCCGCGTGACCGCCTCCGGGTCGAACACCCGGTCGCGCACGTATTTGCCCTTGAGATGATGGTTCGTGAAGCCCCAGAGGTAGGGTGTCGCCCGCCCAATCTTGCGGTAGCCGAAGCCATTGAAGGATTCGAACGCGTAAAGAGCCCCGGCCGGCGACCAGTCGCCCCACTGGTCGAGCTTGTCGTATTGGATCGCATCGACGGCGCTGTCGGCCCAGTCGAAGGGCGGCTGCCCGTCCTTGGGACGTCCGGGCGGGTGGTTCGTGGTCCGCGCCGAAAGCGGATCGCCGTTGCACAGGTGCGTGGAGAAGTTCAGCGATCCTTCCATGGCGTGGATGATCGCCACCACCCACCAGGGCACACCGGTCCGGTCGGAGACCGCACGGTAACGCGTCTCTCCCTTGGCGATGCGGCTGCAGATCAGGTCGATCGTCGCCGTCTTGCCGGGATCGATGACGCAGGTCTGCAGCAGCGTGTCGTATTCGGCGCGGATGTCGGCGAATTTCGTGGACGTGTCGACGACCGCCCCCCAATCGGCGGTGCCCACCGAACCGGCCGCAGCAGTCCCGGCGGCGGTCCCGGCGGCAAGGGGCGTAGAGAGCGATACGGACGCGGCGCCCGATGCGGCGTCCGCCGGTTCGCTGCGGGGCAGGCGGATCTCGGCGCCGGCTTGGCCAGCCATCTTTTGGGCGTCCCCAAGGACACCGCGCAGGCCATCGAGCAGGTGGCCGGGAACGTTCCCCTGCAGATCGGCGACCACACCCGCCAGGGTGTTGGTCAGATCGGCCAGGGCCAGCGCCTGCGCGGCGGCTGATGCTGTGACGAGATCGGTGCGGCGGTCCTTCAACTGCTCGACCTTCCGCTCCAGCGCCTGCCGCGTTGCGGGATCGCCCGTCTCGCTCAGAAGGTCGATCAATTCGTTGATCGCCCGGTTGATCAACTGCGTCCCAGTGATGTCCGGCATGCCATCCTCCCTCTCGAAAATGCCGACGATCAAACCCCCAGCTTGGCAAGAGCGCGCTTCGTCGCCTCCGCCGACAGGCGAAGGTTCATGACCCCGGTGGACACGCTCCGCGCCGTCGACAGTGCCGTCGCCGGCCGCTCGGCAGCCAGCTTCGCTTGGTGCAACGCGGCGCGGACGGCGTCGAGCGTGACGACCCATTCGGCGACGAGCACTCGGATCTTCTCACGCTCGGCGACGAGTCGTTCCTCGGTTTCGGCCTTGCGCTTGGCCTCGTCCGTTCCCTCCTTGGCGTACTGCGCCGCCGTTGTTTCGATCCGCCGGGACAGATCGTCGGTCAGCACTTCGAACATCAGCGCCGAGCCCCCGGACACCGTCACCGACTGGGGTTGGCCGTCCACCGCCGCCAGCGCTTCGCGTGCGGCGGGAGAAAGGGTGGCGGTGGAAACCGGCCGCCCGTCGCGCAGCGCGAGCAGGCACTGGTCGATGAGCCCAAAGTTCGCCGGCAGATTCTTGCGGAACGCCTCCTCCGATGCCGCCGACGCCAGGGGCTGAACGAGGGCCGAGAACACCCCGACGACGCCGGACAATGGCAGCGTGCTTCCGGTTACGACGGTCGCCAGCAGGGAAAGCTCGCCGGCGGCCCGCTCGAATTCCGCTTGGTACGGCGCCAGCGCACGGCCCTCGGCGTACGCCGCCAGGGCCTTGTTATAGGCCAGGATCGTCCGTACCAGCGCGCGCTGCGCAGCCGCGAACGGCGGGTCCGACGACTCGACCAGATACGGGGCGTCTTGCGGATCGAAGGACGCGACAGGGTAACTTCCGTCACGGCAATAGGGCTGCAAGGCCTTGGGGATATCACGCTTCTCGATCGCCGTGCGGCACCGGCTGGTCATGGCGGTGCGGCGCTCGGCCTGCGCCAGACGGTCGTGGATCGCCTCGGAGACATCCGCAACCTGTTCGAAAGCCCGAGAATAAGATAAAAATTCTTCAACTGCAGCGCCGCTTGCACACCCATGTAACGCTGCAACGATGACAACGGTACAAAAAATGCGTATTTTAACGGCAAATTCATATCGCATTGCGTCACCGTCGGTAGAGTCGTTTTTTTGATATTGTTCATGATCGGAGCATCGTTCAATATGCAGATCGTATGGGTGCAATGGTCAGGCAGAATTGCTCACATAGAGATTGTATGTATGGTGACATGAGTAACGCACAGTAGCGTATCTACCAACCACCCCAGCGTCTTACCGTTTCGCCCATGGTTCGCTGCGTGAAGGGGGGTTCCAACCATGCGTCTCCTGATCAAGGCCTCCTCGGCGGCAACGGCCCTGCGGCTCGGCGTCGCGGGGTCGCCCCTGAACCTCACGCTGCGGCCGCTGATGCCCAACGTGGACGCGGCGCGAGCGGCCGTCCTTGCGGCCGGAGCGCCGGCGGCCTGGCACGTGAGCGCCCCCTTCGCCACCACGGAGAATCCCTGGGACGTCTGCCACAGGCTGATGGGCGAGGGCCTCGGCGTCGGTCCCGGCGGCGACATCGCCTTCGTCGAGCCGGACCTCGAACAACGCTGGAGCCCGGTGTCCGACCAGGGGCTCGGCATCGGCGGCGGGCGGGAAAACCTTCCCTGCACGACCCTCAGCCAGCAGTCCAAGGATTACCCGCAGGGGACGGGCGACGGATGGTACGCCGGCCCCGAGTTTTCCGGCCTCGGCCCGGCCCGCGAGACGATCGGCGAGGTCCAGCCGGCTGTCCGCATCGCCCATCTCGATACCGGCTATTACCCGAAGCACCGCACCAAGCCGGCGCGGCTGCGAGAGGATCTCGCCCTCAACTTCGCCGATCCCGGCCCGAACGGCGAGCCGGCTCAAGGGGCCTTCGACCAGAAGACCGCCGAGGTCAATCCGATGTTCGGCCACGGCACCGCGACGCTGGCGCTGCTGGCCGGCGAAGGCTACGGCGGCGCTCGCGGCTTCGAGGTGGTGCCGCTACGCGTGGCGAACTGGGTCGTGCTGTTCTGCAACAGCGCCATCGCCGCCGCGCTCGACCATGTGCTGGCGTTGGCACGCAAGCCCAACACACGCTGCGACGTGCTCAGCATGAGCATGGGCGGCCTTGCCTCCGCGGCGTGGGCGGACGCGGTGAACGCGCTCTATGACGCCGGGGTGACGTTGGTGACGGCGGCCGGCAACAACTACGGCAACCTGCCGGTCCGCAGCGTCGTGTACCCGGCGCGTTTCAACCGCGTGCTGGCGGCTTGCGGCGTGATGGCCGATGGCCACCCCTATGCGGACCTTGCTGCCACGCTCATGGCCGGCTGCTATGGGCCGGACCGCAAGATGCGGACCGCCCTGTCGGCTTGGACGCCCAACGTGCCGTGGGCGCGCTTCGGCTGCCCGGACGCCGTGGACCAGGACGGCGGCGGCACCTCCGCCGCCACGCCGCAGATCGCGGCGGCGGCGGCGCTGTGGCTTCAGCGCCATCGCGAGGCTCTGGCCGGCTACACCGGCTGGCAGCGCGTGGAGGCCGTGCGCGACGCGCTGTTCCGCGCCGCCCGCCGGCAAGGGGACGCACCGGACGAGCGCCTTGGCCGCGGCACGCTGTGCGCCGACGCGGCGCTGGCGATCCCGCCAAAACCTTTCGCCTCACTGCAGAGCGAGAAGGAAGACAGTACGGACTTCGCCATCCTGCGCCTGCTGACCGGGCTCGGCGCGGCACCGTCGCCTCGCCAACGCATGCTGGAACTCGAGGCGTTGCAGATCTCGCAGTCATCCCAGGCGGTCGGGGAAGCGATGGCCGGGCTCGATCCGGCCGACGGGCGGCTGGCCCACCGCGCCTGGGAGCCGGTGCTGAAGGCCATCGCCGACGAGCCGCACTGCTCGCACACGCTGCGCAGCCTGATCCGCGACAAGCTCGCCGCCTCACAGGTGCCGGGTTCGACCCTGCCGGCCGCCTCCGCGTCAAAGCCCGCGGTCCCCGCCGCGGCAAACGGCGGATCCGAGGCGGATCATCCGCTGATTCCGACTCCGACGTGCCGCAAGCTCCGCGTCTTCACCCTCGATCCGAGTTTCGCCAGCCGGATGGAGACCCGCCGCGTGGCGACCAGCATGATCGAGGTCGACTGGGAGAAGAACCTGAAGCCCGGCCCGGTCGGCGAATATCTGGAGGTGGTGGACATCGATCCGGCCAGCCAGCGCGCCTACGCGCCCGTGGATCTCAACTTGCCGCAGATCCTGGCGCAGAATGGACTGGCCCCCAGCGAGGGGACGCCGCAGTTCCAC
Source organism: Azospirillum sp. (assembly GCF_050789165.1). NCBI lineage: Bacteria > Pseudomonadati > Pseudomonadota > Alphaproteobacteria > Rhodospirillales > Azospirillaceae > Azospirillum > Azospirillum sp. The sequence goes on along the minus strand of NZ_JBOZRT010000165.1, from coordinate 4,705 downwards.
CAGCAGATGGTCTACGCGGTGGCGATGCGGACCATCGGTTATTTCCGCAACGCGCTCGGCCGCGTTCCGCTCTGGGCGGAGCGGAAGGTGACGCCGGCAGGCCAGAAGCCCCAGCGCCGCTTCGTCCGCCGGCTGCGGGTCTACCCGCACGCACTGAGGGAACCGAACGCCTATTACAGCCCGGACAAGCGCACCTTGATGTTCGGCTATTTTCGCGCCGACATGCCCGGCACGATCGACGTGATGAAAGGCGGCATGATCTTTACCTGCCTCTCCCACGACGTGGTGGCGCACGAGACCACGCACGCCCTGCTCGACGGGCTGCACCCGTACTGGAAGCAGCCGACGAACCGCGATGCGCTCGCCTTCCACGAGGCTTTCGCCGACCTCGTCGCGCTGTTCCAGCACTTCACCATGCCGGACGCACTGCTTTCGGAGATCCGCCGCGTGCGGGGCCAGATGCGTTTCGCCGACATCATCGGCGGCTTGGCCCAGCAGTTCGGCGAGGCCATCGGCGGCCACACCGCGCTGCGCCGCGCCATCGGCAAAGTGCCCCACCCCACCGACTACAGCAGTGCGAAGGACGCCCATTCGCTGGGAGAGGTGCTGGTCGCCGCGGTGTTCGACGCTTGGACGCAGGTGTACGAGGATCGCACGGCCGACCTCGTGCGTCTGGCCACCAGCGGCACCGGCGTGCTGCCCGCGGGGGCCATCCCCGATGACCTGGCGCGGCGGCTGGCGGAAGAGGCGGCGAAGCTGGCCCGGCACTTCCTCAACATCTGCATCCGCGCGCTCGACTACTGCCCGCCGGTGGACCCGACCTTCGGTGAATACCTGCGCGCGGCGATCACCGCCGATGCCGATCTGGTCCGCGACGACCCGCGCGGCTACCGCGTGGCGCTGGTCGAGGGGTTCCGCAGGCGCGGGATCCTGCCGCCCGGCGTGCAGACCTGGTCGCCGGAAGCCATGGTGTGGGAAGCGCCGGAGCGCTGCGATGCGCTTACCCCGGTTGCCGAAGCGCTGGAGGGCATGACCGCCAAGTGGCACCTGAACAGTGACCGTCTCGCGGCGTGGAAGGCGTCGCGAGCGGACGCCGCCAAGCTTCACGGGGTCGTAACGGACAAGCAGCAGGTCCTGACGAATACGGAGAGGGTGGACTTGCTCCAGGCACTGGGCCTGCTTACGCCGAGGCGGGCGCACGTGGTCGGGGACACGAAGGGCACCGCCTCGGGCATCGAGGTGCATTCGGTCCGTCCGCTGCGCCGCGTCGGGCCCGACGGGGAGGTGGTCGCCGCCGTCATCGTCGAGTTGACCCAGACCTGGAAACCGGACGACGGCAGAGACGGCGTCCCCGGCGGTTGCACCCTGATCTGGGACCGGACGACACGGTCGATCCGCTACCTCGTCTTCAAGCGGGTCGGCCACGCCGCGCGGACCAACGACCAGATGACGTTCCGCCAGAACATGGCGGAGAACGGCGGCACCCGGTCCAACTACTTCCGGCCCGATCCCCACGCGCGCGAACCCTTCGCGCTGATGCATTCGGACCACTGAGGAGACGCGCCATGGCCGCTCAACCGAAAGAGGCGAAAGGGGCGCAGGCGACGGTGAAGAACGCGAAGGGCATCCGCATTCGCATGTACCGTCTGGGCATTGGGGACTGCTTCCTTCTCACCCTGCCCCGCAGCGACGGCACGCCGTTCCACATGCTGATCGACTGCGGCATCCACATGTCCGAAACGAACGGGGCGGGCCGAATCCGCACTGCGGTTCAGGATATCCTCGCGGCGACCGGCGGCACGCTCGACGTGGTGGTCGGCACGCACGAGCACTGGGACCACCTCTCCGGCTTCTACCACGCGGCGGATCTGTTCAAGGCCGGGTGCGCCCGCAGCATCTGGTGCGCCTGGACCGAGGATCAGCGTGACGCCTTCGCCAAGAGCCTGCAGAAGAACCGCGACGAGGGAGTTGCCGCACTGTGGGGCGCGGTGCGCCGGCTGCACATGGCCGAAGCTTATGGCGACCAGACCGCTGCGCACGAATCCCCGCGCAGCTGGGACGGCGTCCTCGGATTCTTCGGCGACTCTCCGGGCGTCGGCGTGAAGGCCAAGGCTGCGGCCGACGCGATGCGGGCGCTGGTGGCCTCCGGATCCGACATCGTCTACCGCTCACCCGGCGAGGCGCCCTTCGACGAGATCAGCCTGGAATGGCGGTTCTTCGTCCTCGCGCCGCCGCGCGACAAGGGCTTGCTGAAGCACGCCGATCCCCGCGCCGGCAGCGCCGAGGCTTATCCCCTGGCCGCCGACCTGCACGCGGTCCAACTGGGGGTCGTGAACCTCGCCGGGGCGGTGAGCGACGACGACGATCCGCCCTTCGCCCCGCGCTTCCAGATCCCTTTGGAAAGCACCCGCTCTCTGCCCTTCTTCCAGGAGCACTATTGGATGGATCAAGCGGCGGGGGACATTGACGCCGACCCTGACGGGGACGGCGCACAGGAGGACTCCACCCAGGACTGGCGGCGCATCGGCAACAGCTGGCTCGACGGTGCCGAAACGCTGGCCCTCCAGCTCGACAAGATCACCAACAACACCTCGCTGGTGCTGGCGCTGGAAATCGGGCCGAAGGAAGCGAAGGGCAATCCAGTCGTGCTTTTCGCCGCCGACGCACAGGTGGGCAACTGGCTCTCATGGAAGACGGTGGAGTGGCCGGACTACGCCGGGCGCTCGGTCAGCGGGCCGGATCTTCTGCGGCGGACCGTGGTCTACAAGGTCGGCCATCATGCGAGCCAGAACGCCACCCTGATGGAGGGCGGGCTGGAAGCGATGACGAACCTGCGCTTGGCCCTGATCCCGACCAGCGCCGAGATGGCCGGCAAGGTGAAGTGGGGCACTCTGCCTTGGCAGACCCTACTGGACCGGCTGACCATGGTGACGAGCGACCGGGTCCTGCGCAGCGACACCGGCCCCTCGGCGAATGCCCTCGCCACGCCGGGCGTCACGGTGGAAGCGGACCCGAAGGGCACGTACTTCGACATCACGCTTCCTCTAGACCTGAAGGTGAAGCCATGACCCGTTCGCCGGTCGCCGCTTTCCTAGGAGCCAGCCTGCTCGGTCTGTCCACGGCCGCCTTCGCGGGGGATGCTCCCGTCCCGCCGCCTGCCGCGCCGGTCCACACGACGACCGACACCTTGGCCGCCGCCCTGTCCGGCGACGCGCTGACCGCCGCCGGCACGACCGTGCTGACGCTCTTTTTTCTGGCGGTGCTTCTGGAATCAGCGCTGGCCCTTCTCTTCAACTGGCGCCCCTTCATCGAGACGTTCAACGCGCGCGCCACCCGCCCGCTGATCGCCTTTGTCGTCGCCATGATCGCAGTGCTTGCCTACAACTACGACGCCATAACGGCGCTCATGGACGCGGTGCAGAACAACAAATCCGGCTCGCCCATCAGGGTGCTGGGTCAGGTGCTGACCGCGGCGATCCTGGCGGGCGGAAGTGCGGGGGTGAACACGATGCTGGTGGCGCTCGGATTCCGCGAGGTGAAGACGCCGACAACCGTCGCCCCCAAGGTGCCGCCGGAATACGCCTGGATAGCGGTGCAGGTCACCGAGCCCACACCGTCGGCGAACGGCGGATCCGACCTTTACGTGCGCATCGGCCCGCCGGACGCGACCACGCCGACCGATGCCGCGAAGGTGCGCTTGGCCGGCATCATCGGTGCACGGAACCGGGGTCGCCGAAGCGGGCTCGGCCGCTTCTTCCTGCGCCCGATCGGCCGGTTTCCGGCCTTCGGAGGCTACACCGTGAAGGCGTCGGAAGCGTGCATGGTCGCCGTCATGAGCGCGCCGAAGGCGGATGGCTCCCAGCAAGTCCTGCGAAGCGTGTCCTTCACTCCGGCGCCCGGCGCAGTGATCGATCTGAACTTCACGATCGCCTAGTCCTACAGCGGGGATTTACCGGTTTGGGTACGGCGCTTCCAATGGCACTGGCGTGCTCGTTGCTGGTGTCGCCGTCGCCGGACGGACCAAGCGATAACGGCGACGGGTTCTGGCCGCGGCAGGCCGATCCAGGAGGCAAGCAGGCGGCGGATTTCCGGTACGGTGAGGGGCAGCAAATCGGCCGTCATCGACACCTTTGCCCGCCGGATCGTGGGCTGGCGGGTGTCGCGCACCGCTCACGCCGGCTTCGTGCTGGATGCCCTGGAGCAGGCGCTGCATGAGCGTCGGCCGGTCAAGGGCAGCGGCCTTATCCACCACTCCGATCGCGGGTCGCAATACGTGGCCATCAAGTACACCGAACGCCTCACCGAGGCCGGCGTCGAACCCTCCGTGGGCAGCGTCGGCGATTCGTACGACAACGCCTTGGCCGAGACCATCAATGGCCTCTACAAGACCGAGGTGATCCGGCGCCGCGGGCCGTGGCGCACCCTGGAAGCCGTCGAGTTCGCCACCCTGGAATGGGTGGACTGGTTCAACCACCGGCGTCTGTTCGAACCCATCGGCAACATTCCCCCCGCCGAGGCCGAAGCGCGCTACTATGTCCAAACCGAGGACGTCGCCATGGCGGCGTGACTCAACCAAACCGGCCTCCGGGAAACCCGGCGCGGTTCACTTCCGCCCAGTCGAACTGGTACGCCTCGGCGGGAGCGAAGGTCAGCGGCACGTAGGCGTCCACCGGTCCGCCCGGCGGCTGGCGCTGCTTGAAGCGTT